>JALOQY010000504.1 GCA_025459285.1 Planctomycetota bacterium
CGTCCTGCGTCTCGGCCGGCGTCCAGCCCGCCTTCGTCAGGGACGGCGTGAACACGCTCCAGGCGTAGATCGCGCCGAGGCATAGCTGGATCAGGATCGCGCCGATCACGACGAGATTGCGATTCATCACCTTCTGTTCGCTCATGTGCGAGGTCCCCTCCTCGGTTGGGTGGACGTGGGATGGATGGCCGTGCGGCTGCGGCAAGCGCCCCGGCCGCCCCGCGGATCCCGAGGCGCCCCCGGGTCGGCTTACTGCCGGCCCTGGACCAGCTGATCGACGATCGTCGGATCGGCGAGCGTCGTCGTGTCGCCGAGGGATGCCTTGTCGGTCGTCCCCTCGGCGATCTTTCGGAGGATCCTCCGCATGATCTTCCCGGAGCGGGTCTTCGGGAGGGAGTGCGTGAACTGGATCTTGTCAGGAACGGCGATCGGGCCGATCTCCTTTCGGACGTGCTGCATGAGCTCCTTCTTCAGGGCGTCCGACTCGTGGACGCCGTCCACGCAGGTCACGAACGCGTAGAGCGCCTGGCCCTTGATGTCGTGCGGCATGGGAGCCACGGCCGCCTCGGCGACCTTCTCGTGGCTGACGAGGGCGCTCTCGACCTCGGCGGTTCCGATCCGGTGGCCGGAGACGTTCACGACGTCATCGATGCGGCCCATGAGCCAGTAGTCGCCGTCCTGGTCGACCCGGCAGCCGTCACCGGTGAAGTAGATATTGGGGTACATCGTGAAGTACGTGTCGATGAACCGGTCGTGGTCGCCCCAGGTGGTCCGCATCATGCCCGGCCAGGGCTTTATGATGCAGAGCTTCCCGCCCTCGTTCCGGGCGCACTCGCTCGAGTCGTCGCGCAGGACGACGGGCTCGACGCCGAAGAAGGGCCGCGAGGCGCTCCCGGGCTTCAGGGCGTGGGCGCCGGGTAGGGGATTGATCAGGATGCCGCCCGTCTCCGTCTGCCACCAGGTGTCGACGATGGGGCAGCGGTTCCGCCCGATCTTCTCGTAGTACCAGATCCAGGCCTCCGGGTTGATCGGCTCGCCGACCGAGCCGAGGATCCGCAGCTTGTCGAGCTTGTACTTGGCCGGCCATTCGTCTCCCTGACGGATCAGGGCGCGGATCGCCGTCGGAGCGGTGTAGAAGATGGACACGCCGAACTTGTCGCAGATGTGCCAGAAGCGGCCCGAGTCGGGGTAGGTCGGCACGCCCTCGAACATGATGGACGTGGCGCCGTTGGCCAGCGGCCCGTAGACGATGTAGCTGTGCCCGGTCACCCACCCGATGTCCGCTGTGCACCAGAACATGTCGTCCGCGTGGACGTCGAATATGTACTTGTGGGTGAGCATCGTGTGGAGGAGGTACCCGGCGGTCGAGTGGACGACGCCCTTCGGCTTCCCCGTCGATCCGGAGGTGTAGAGGATGAAGAGGAAGTCCTCGGCGTTCAGCTTCGCAGGCTCGCACTCGGGCGAGGCCTTCGCCATCTCCTCGTGGTACCAGACGTCCTTCGGAGCGCTCATCTTGCACGGCTCCGGGTTTCTCTCGACGACGACCACCTTCTCGATGGAGGGGCACTGCGCGACCGCGCTGTCCGCGATCTCCTTCAGGTGGATGTGCTTCCCGGAGCGGAGCGAGACGTTCGAGGTGATGAGGATCTTGCAGGCGGAGTCGTTGATGCGGTCGCGGAGCGAGTCGGCGCTGAAGCCGCCGAAGACCACCGAGTGGATCGCGCCGATCCGCGCGCAGGCGAGCATGACGACGGGGAGCTCCGTGATCATCGGGAGGTAGATGCAGACCCGGTCCCCCTTCTTCACGCCGAAGGACTTGAGCACGTTCGCGAACTTGCAGACGTCCGCGTGGAGCTGCTTGTAGGTGATCTTCCTCACGTCGTCCTCGGGCTCGCCCTGCCAGAGGATCGCGACCTTGTTCTCGTTGGGGGTCCCGAGGTGGCGGTCGAGACAGTTCACGGAGATGTTGAGGACGCCGTCGGAGAACCACTTGTGCTCGATCTTCCGCGCAGCCGTGTCCCAGGTGTACTCGCGGCCCTTGGTCGGCTCCTTGAACCACTTGATGTTCTTCTTCGCCTCGTCGAGCCAGAAACCGTCCGGGTCCTGGACGGAGCGCTTGTAGAGCTTCTCGTACTCGGCGAAGGACTTGATGTGCGCCTTGGCCGAGACCGCAGGCGCAGGCGGGAAGACCCGGTTTTCAGTCATGAGGGAGCTGATGGCTTTCTTCTCGTCTGCCACGGCTGAAGTCCTTTCGTTGAGCGGTTGCTGTGGACGCGCTGTACGCGGTCTATGCGATATGCGATGTACGGAGACCTTCTACCCCGAAACCTGCTACCCGAAGCCTTGTCTTGGGACGGCGTCACGGAAGTGTCCGGCACGAGATCCGGACGCCGATCGCTCCGCCGTCCTCGGGCCGACCCCGGTCCCGCGCCAAGATTCGCTCTCGCCTGCGGTTAGCGACCGCCGAAAGCCCGCCTTGAGGGAGGTTTCGGCCTCTTCCCGCCGCGATACAAAAGGCTTGATGTTGTTTGAGGTCGGGGGAAATGTCAAGCTAGATCGCTGGGGTCCTTGACGGGGGGTGGGGCGGCCCGAAAGCCCCGCTGGAGGGACGGGCTCCGTCCCGTCCGGCTCCGTCCCGTCCACCCCACAGAGGACCGCACGGAGGCGGTCCCTCCAGTCAGCTGGAC
>JALOQY010000505.1 GCA_025459285.1 Planctomycetota bacterium
CGCATCCCCGCCGGCGAGCAGGAGACGCCCCATGGCCTCGAGGATGAGCCGCGCCTCCGACTCCGGGCCGGCCCGCGAGAGGATCTCGACGAGACCGTCAAGGTCGCTTCGCCAGCGGGCGTATGCCTTCTCCTCCCCGGGGGAAGTCGACAGGAGTTCCCCGAGACGCGCCAGGAGGAGCCCGGTCCGGCCTCGCAGGTCGAGTCGATCGAGGGTGTACTTCCGCCGCAGCCTCACGAAACCCTCGTACTCGCCCCGGTCGAGCAATGCCCGCATCCGGGTCTCCGCCTCCTCCGGCACCTCATCGGGCGTTATGCGGAGGACGGCGGCGGCAGGGGACATTGCCGTCGCTCCGCCGGTGGTGGAGGGGCCGCCGGAGACTCCGGGACCGCCCGCGGGCACGGGCGCAGGAGGCGGGGCGGAGGACCTGCCGGTGGGTTGGAGGGCGAGAACGCCGAGGAGAACGACCGTACCGGCAAGCACGAAGCCGAGAACCATGCCTCTGCTTCTGTCCACTTCAGGTCCTCCAGCACTGACCTCGCCGCAGAGTCCGCGCCGGACGTGGTTTTCGTCGGATCATTCCGGACAGATCGAGGGTGACCTCCGGATCCTCTTGTTCGTAGACGGTCCCGAGGGGAACGCACGTCGCGGCCGCCGAGAACACGAGCTGGCCGGTGATCGAGGACGAGGACGTGTAGAAGTCCGTGGTGAGGTCCGCTTCCCAGTACTCGTCGGAGCCCATGCCGCTGGTTTGCGTGAGGCCGAGAGTGTCGGACGGCCCGCCGCTGGGCCAGGACGCGGTCCCCCCGCGGACACCGCAGGAGTCGACATCCTGCTGGAGCACGTCATCCCAGTCGACGGACAGGTAGTGCTCGTGCCCGGCGGCGGAGGCCGTGTAACGCCTGCCGGCCAGCCGGAGGCCCGAGCACGCCTGCTCGAGTTCGTTGCGCCGACCGAGCAGCGTGTACCGAAAGGCGTTGCCGCCGTAGACGATGGGTCCCTGGAGCGTCCAGAAGGTGATGATGAAGCCTCCCTCGCAAGCGTCCGATACCAGTTCTGTCACGGCCTTCGGATCCTGCGGCGCGTCGACCTCTACGTCCCCGAAGACCACCGACAGGCATGCCGTCCTGCTCAGCATGTCACCGACCGGGCAGGAGATCACGAAGAACTCCCCGGGCGAGGCCGGGGTCCCGTAACCGGTGCCGTCGAGGGAGAGCGTGGCGGACGACGGCGCCGGCGCGAGCCGCAGCGGGAAGGCGCCGGCGAAGTGCTCGATGGGGAAGGCCACGAACTGCTCGTGGATCCCGAGCGGCGCGCGATGGAGCGCCCACGGCCGCCGGAACGACCCGTCCGGCGCCACGTAGCGGAGGTCGAAGCGGTCCTCGAGGGACGCCATCGGGTCGATCTGGTTCGTGCTCGCCGTCGACGACGTTCCGCACCTGCACGTCGACCTCCGGCCCGCAAGAGGCCGCCGCGCCGCGCGCCACCTCACAGTCGGGCCCCATGTCCTTCATCGCCTCGACGCGGAGGTCCTCCGCCCGCTTCCACAGCTCGGGATCCGGCGGGAACTTCGTCGAGTCGGGGCTCGAGAGGCTCAGGCGGTTGTACCACCCCTCGAAGCGGAGGAGGCGGCAGTAGCGCAGGTGGAGCTCCATCACCTTGATGAACAGCTCCTCCCGCGTGATCTCCGGGGTCGCGACGCGGACGTACCCGTCCTGGAACTCGAACTCCCGGGCGAGCCTTTCCAGCTCGTCCCGGATGACGGTGTCGTTCGGCAGCCTGAGCGGGAGCCCCTTGCCGACCTGGGACGAGGCCTTCGAGACGAAGCTCACGGAGAGGTTCCGGCGGCTCGTGCTGCGGGCGCTGCGGAAGGAGGAGCGGCTCTCCGAGGAGTTCCACGAGAGGCTCCTGACCTTCGTGCACACGGGCGGGTTCCGCGTCCATGGCCGTCACCGGGTCCGGAATGAGGAGCCGGCACACCTTCACCGGTTCGGGGTCCTCGTCGAGCACCGAGAACTCGGCAAGGCCGCATGCACGAAGAAGGCCGGCGGCCTTCTCGACGGCGGCAACGGCGGGGTGCTCGTTCGCGCACATGCCGAGAGCATGGACCGAGCTGCAGTGTCCGTCAACCCACGCCCGCCGCCGCCCTCCAGTCCGAACCGGAGCACGCCGGCCGGTGCTGCCGCAAGCGCCGCCCCATCCGGCAGACCCCGCGAGGCAATCGGCCCGCCCAATCTGCCGGTGATGCGCCCCGAGGAGCGCATCGTCTATGCCGTTGAGGATCGACGGTCTCCTCAATGGGCGACCACAGCCCCTTCCGCCGCCTCACCGATCGGGTCGGGAGGCTATCGCGCCTGCAGGAGGACGTCGAGGGCGCTACGGGCCCCTGCCGCGAGGCGCGCGTCGCGGCTTCCGCAGAGTCGCGAGAGTTCCGCCGGCAGGAAGGCCCGCTCGTCCTCCGGCGCACCCGAGATCGCCCCCGTGGCGGCCGTGACCCTTCCGGCCCCCCTCGCGAGCAGCGCCGCAAGCCAGTCCGCCACCGGCGCCGCCCCCAGCCGCAGGAGCGCCCGCGCGGCGTACTCCCGGTCGATCGCGTCAGGCACAAACAGGGCGTCGAGGACCACGCCGATCGGACCGGCGCGGTCGCCGCCGGTCCGGACGAGGGCCACCGCACCCTCCACGCGCA
>JALOQY010000506.1 GCA_025459285.1 Planctomycetota bacterium
CTGCCTCGCTCTCGGTCTCACCCGTGACAAGGCCGCTCTCAACCCGCTGGTGGCCGCGCTCGATCACTCCGGGAAGCGGCCCTATGCCGCCCTCGGTCTCGGGTTGCTCGGCCGGTCGGAAGCCCTGCCCGCCCTGCTCCAGGCGTACCGGACGGCGATCCCGCATGCCTCCAGCGATCCTTCGGCGGCCTGCATCGCCATCGCCATCGGAGCGATCGGCGACCAGAGCGCCGTCAACGAGCTGACCTCTCCGCTGCGGAGGCAGCACGCCGACGGCCAATTGATCGTGTGCGTGGTCCAGGCCCTCGGCCGTCTGGGGGGTGAGACGGCACTCGACTGGCTCCGCCGGACTCTCTCGATGTCGAGGGACAAGGACGTCCAGGCCGCGGCGGTTCTTGCCCTCGCGAACTTCCCGGACAAGACCGTGCTGCAGTCGCTTCTCGGCAAGGACGGACTCAAGGCGTCCGAGAGGATGACGAAGCTCTACTCGCTCGTCGCCCTCGGCCAGGTCGCCGCGAACTTCATGCCCGAGGATCCCATCCGCCAGAAGGTCGAGGGGGAGATCCGCAAGGTGACGGAGGAAGTGCGCCGGGACAAGTACACGGCCATGTTCGGTGCCCTGGCCTCGGGGATCCTGGGTTCGGACGGCAGCCGGAAGTTCTTCCACAACTCGCTGCTGGCCGAAAACCGCAGCATGTTCGCGGAAGAGAGCCACACCGCGATGGCGATGGCGGCCGGTCTTCTCGAGCAGCGCGAGGCGGTCCGGGAGCTTCGCGAGATCGTCTCCCGCGCGGGGTCTCCGGAATACCGGGGCTACGCAGCTTTCGCCCTGGGGCTCATCGGCGATCGGAAGTCGGCGGAGGTGATCCGGGCCGAGATGACGGGCCGGCAGAAGGAGCAGTTCCTGCGCTCCTGCTGCTGGGCGATCGGCATGCTCGGTGACAAGAGCGACATCGAACTCCTGATGAACATGATGAAGCTCTCGGGCACCCCGAACCACACGGTCCGCGGCGCGGCGGCCATCGCGGTCGGGCTGATCGGTGACGGCGCAACCGTGGAACCGCTCCGGAAGATGGCCCAGAACGATCCCAACAGTGATAACCGGGCGTTCGCCATCGCCGCCCTGGGGTGCCTCATCGACAAGTCGCCGACCCCGCGCATTCCGCAGCTATTCGCCAACCTCCACTATCGCGTCCAGCTTCCGGAGATCCGCGAGATCCTCACCAACCTTTGATCGCCGGAGGGACCGGAAGGCCGGCGGATCCCCGATCCGCCGGCCTTTCCTGATTCGGGGACCGCCTTGTCCCCGCGCCAGCAGCCCGTCGGCGTAAGCCCTCATGCGCGCGGAGTCCCCTCGCCGACGGGCTGCTGGCGGTTCAGTCCGCCGGGGACCGTGGCCGATAAGGACGCGGAGGGTCTACCCATGGAGTGTCGGGAGTGCGGCGCGGACATCTCGATCGGCAGCTTCTTCTGCGGCGGGTGCGGTCGGCCGGTGGGGCTCGGGTCGGACCGGGACACGCGCGGACCGGACGGTGCGCCTCCGGCGATTCCTCTTCCCGGGCCGTCCCGGGAGCCCCGGCGTGGGCGGGCTGGTCGAGGGGGCCACATCCTGTGTTCGGGGTGTCTCGGCGCGTTCCCGGAGTCCGAGTCCGTTCCCGTGGGGACGGGCAGCTTCTGTCCCTCCTGCGCGGCGACCCGCAAGGCCGTTGCCCACACACGGCTGGTGGACGGAGCACAGCTCGCCGGGCCGGGTCTCCTGGTCCGGGAGAGGGATGTCCGCGGTCGAGGTTGGCTGGTCCTCGTCCTTGCTCTCGTGGCGGTCTTCGCCGTCGGCGTGGGCTTCGCTGTCCCTATGCTGTCGTCCGGCGACCGGATCGATGCTCTGACAAGGGTGGCCGAAGGGGGGGGCAGTTTCGAGTTGGTGCGCCGCTACGCTCCGGGATCGCGCGGGACCTGGGACGTGCGCATCCGCATGGAGATGGAAGGGGGAGGGGCGGGTGGCGACGGGTGCGGAGAGGCGCAGGCGGAGATGCTTGTCGCTGGCATCATGACAGAGGAGGTTCTCGCGGTCGACTCGGGTGGGGGGGCCGAAGTTCGCCTGACGCTCGAGGCTTCCGCGCCCACGGGTCGCGCTGTTCTGAACGGTCAGGAGATCCCGCTCGATGGCCTGTCGGGGAACTTCGATCGCGGGAACCGGTCGATCCGGTTGCGTCTCGATGCGCGGGGCGAGGTGGTGGAGGTCATCGCGGGCGACGAGGAAACCGGCACGGGTCTCGAGGACTTCCTGCCCGGTCGACTGGTTTCGGTTCCGTGTCGGCCGCTGACCCCGGGTGATGAATGGAATGCGAAATGCGCCCTCCCGATGAAGGATCTTCCGATGGGCGCCGAGGCGACACTCGATCTCGACCTCCGGTTCCGCGTGGAGGGGTACGCCCGCCGTGCCGGCCGGACCTGCGCGGTCATCTCCGTCCGCGGGGAAGGTGACTCGGGTCGTCGTGAGGCCATCTCTGTCGGTCCCCTCGAACTGCGCGTCGGAACGGAGCTGAAGGGAGTCCACTACCAGGACGTCGAGACCGGAACCCTCGTCATGAGCGCCGTGGACCTCGCCCTGCACGGTGCGATGAGCGGCCCGGGCGGATCTGCCGAGTTGGACGTCCGGATGAAGATGGACCTGG
>JALOQY010000507.1 GCA_025459285.1 Planctomycetota bacterium
CGCGGTGCCTCGCGGACGGCCCCGGCCGGGATGGGCGTCGTCCGGACCGCCTGCCGGCCGGAGGCGGCCGACCAGATCGGTCGCCCGGCCACCGCGCGGATCCACCGCCCGCACGACGAGGTAGTCGCTCCGGCGCGGTTCGGCGACGGCGATTTCCAGTACCCGGAGGTCAGGACCCGCCTCCGCGAAGGAGTGGCCGAGGACGTTGCCGCTCACGCTGCAGGCTCCGACGCACCACATTCCGGAACGGAGGTCCCCGAGGAAGGCCACCGCGCTCTTCGCCGCGCCGAAGCTGCGGCTCGAGTTCGCCCCCCGCAGCAGGCGCTCGGGGTCGCGATCCCCATCGTCGGGAACGTGCGCGGCCCGGAGCTGGATCGTGCCGCTCCACGCTCCGCCCTCCGCCCGCAGACGGCAGAGGATTCCCGCCCGGCCCCGGAGCGCGAGCATCGCCCGCCGGGGTTCACCGGGGGCGGGCGGGGTGAAGGTCACCTGCTCCGAGTCGTACTCCTCGTCTTCTCCCGCGGTGGCGGAGAGGAGCCAGGGACCCGGGGGAAGATCGACGGCGGGCTCCGCCGGAGTCCAGCTCCAGCTTCCCGTGCTCTCGGTTGAAGCCGGCGCCGTCCACGAGACCTCGGCCTCGGCGGGTTCCGTGCCGTCCGGGAGGACGACCCGGACCGTGACCGACTCCACCGGGCTGGCCACGAAGTCGAGTCGGCCGCCGGGTCGGATGGGGCCGCGGCCCACCGCCTCGACCCGGAGCCCTTCCGCCTTCGCCGAGAGGTAGTACGCCGCATCGGGGAGCGAGGAGAGCTTGTAGGTGCCGTCGGTGCCGGTGCGGGTCTCCGTCTTCCGCGGGGGATCGCCCCTCCGGACCTCGGTCGAGACGTTCACCCCGGGAACCGGTTCGCCGAGAGGCGTCCGGACGGATCCGTGGATGGAGCCCGGGGCGGCGGGCGCTCCGGAGCACGGTTGCCGGGACGGCGGGGATGGTCCGTCGCCGGCGAGCGGTGGTTCGGGTGGAAGGCATTCCGCTTCAGGCCGGGCCACGGGGACGCGGGTCGGGGGCTGGGCCGGGGCGCCGGCGGAGCCGGCTCCGGCGACAAAGCCCACGGCGACTCCGGCGGCGAGCAACGGGATGAGGAGGAGGAGCGATCGGCCCATGACGACCTCCATGTCCACTGAAACGTCCGCGGGCGCGGGAAGTTCAGCGAATCCCGTACCCGGTGGCAAGCGGGCGTGGGCGGTCGCGATTGCTGTCAGGCGAGAGGCGACTTGTCAGATCGGATTTACAGATTGCGCGTGCCCCGGAAGTTGCCAGGTGGCCGGCGTCCCGGTAGTTCTTCCGGTATGGTCGGACTCTTCGAACCGCTCACCATCCGCTCGGTCACCTTCCGCAACCGCATCGCGCTGAGTCCCATGTGCATGTACATGGCCCCGGAGGGGCGGCCCGGTCCGTGGCACCTCGTCCACCTCGGGGCGCGGGCGGCGGGGGGAGCGGGGCTCGTGATGGTCGAGGCCACGGCGGTGGCACCGGAAGGACGGATCAGCCCGCGTGACGTGTGCCTTTTCTCGGACGATCATGTCGACGCCTGGCGCGGGATCACGCGGTTCATCGAGGAGTGGGGGGCGGTGCCCGGGATCCAGCTCGCCCATGCCGGCCGGAAGGCCTGCGCGCCGCCACCCGACGAGGGCGAACCGCTCCCCGATCGGCCGCCGCCCTTCACGCCGCTCGCCCCGTCGGCGATCGCCTTCGCCGGGAGTTCCCCGGTCCCCCGGGCTCTCGACCGGGACGAGATCGGGGCCCTGCCGGGGGTTTTCGCGAAGGCCGCGTGGCGGGCGGTTCGTGCGGGGTTCCGGGTGGCCGAGCTCCACATGGCCCACGGCTACCTCCTGCACGAGTTCCTGTCGCCGCTCAGCAACCGCCGCGAGGACGAGTACGGGGGAAGCCTCGAGAACCGGATGCGGCTCCCCGTTCTCGTGGCCCGCGCCGTCCGGGAGGTCTGGCCGCGGGGCTGGCCGCTGTTCGCCCGGATCTCCGCCACGGACTGGGTGGACGGCGGTTTCACGCCGGAGGAGGCCGTGGCCCTCGCGCGCGAGCTCGGCGGGGCGGGGGTCGACCTCGTCGACTGCTCCTCCGGCGGCTCGACGGCCGACGCCCCGATCCCTTTCGGCCCCGGCTACCAGGTGGTCTTCGCGGAGAAGGTGCGGCGGGAGGCGGGCGTGCGGACGGCGGCGGTGGGGCTCGTCACCACGCCGGCGCAGGCTGACGGGATCATCCGGGAGGAGAGGGCCGACCTCGTGATGCTCGGCCGCCAGCTCCTCCGGGAGCCCTCCTTCCCCCTGCGCGCGGCGGCGGAACTCGGTGTCGAGGGGCCCTGGCCCGTCCCCTATCTCCGCGCCGCCCCTCCGCGTCCCTGATCCCGCCCGGGGTCAGCGGTGCGCGTCGCGCCGGTGCGCCACCCGCACGATGGTCACCACCAGGGCCCGGTCCTCGATCGCGTACAGGATGCGGAAGATCCCGCAGCGGATTCGGTACTTGTCGGAGCCGGAGGGTCGGCTTTCCCCGGCTCACGTCCCAAGGCCGGAAGGTCTTCTTCGCACCATCAGAAAACAAGACGCAAGGGCAGTTAGCCTGCAGGATCCGGAGAATTGGCAGCCTGTCGGGGCCAAGGTG
>JALOQY010000173.1 GCA_025459285.1 Planctomycetota bacterium
GGCCGGGCGGGCCTCCACGGGCTCCGCGCCGCCGTCCTTCACGAAGGAGAGGACCCGCTCGGCGAACCCCGGCCCGCCGCCGCGGAAGCGGACGACCCACTCGTCCCGCAGGGCGAGCAGTTCGTCCGCCGGCCCCTCGCGGACAAGGCGCCCGCGGCCGAGGATGGCGATCCGGTCGCAGACGTCCTCCACGTCGGAGAGCAGGTGGGAGGAGAGGAGCACGGTGCGGCCGGTCGCCTTCAGGTCCCGGATCTTCGCCTTCACCTCCGCCGCCCCGAGGGGGTCGAGGCCCGAGGTGGGCTCGTCGAGGATGAACAGCTCCGGCCTGCCGATGAGGGCCGCGGCCAGCCCCAGCCGCCGGGCCATCCCCTTCGAGAAGCCCGCGGTGCGCCGCCGGGCCGCGGCGGAGAGGCCGACCTCCTCGAGCAGCGCGTCGGCCTCCCGTCCCCGCTCGCGCCGGGGCACGCCGGCGATCGCGCCGAAGAAGACGAGCGTCTCGCGGGCGGTGAGGAACTCGAAGAGCCGCGTCTCCTCGGGGAGGTAGCCCACGCGGCGCAGCGTCTCCCGGTCTCCGGCGGGCTTTCCCAGCACCTCGGCGGTCCCCGCCCCGGGTCGAAGGAGTCCGAGCAGGAGCTTCAGGGTCGTGGACTTCCCCGACCCGTTCGGGCCAAGGAGGGCCACGACCTGCCCCCTCGAAACGTCGAAGTCGAGCCGGTCGAGAGCGAGCAGCCGCTCCCGCCGCCGGGCGAGCCGGTACTCCTTGGTGAGGCCGCGGGTCCGGATGGCGGGGCCTGGTTCGTTCATCGCAGTCCCCATATGTACGACGGACGGGGGGGAGCCAGTACAATTCCGGCGCCCCGAAGGAAGGATCGTCGATGCGCGGTGCGGTGGAGAGGCCGGGTCTCCACGTGCGGATGGCGGAAGGGCTCCTGCTTGCAGGAGTCCTCGTCGCGGCCGGCTTCCGCTTGCTCGCGCCGGGGGATCCGGAGCCGGCGCCGCCCGCCGCCGGGGTCCTCTGCCGGGTCGACCTGAACCGGGCGCCCTGGTTCGAACTCGCGTGCCTTCCGGGCCTCGGACCGACCCGCGCGAAGGAGATCGTGCGGGACCGGGAGGAGCGCGGGCCGTTCGCGACACCGGAGGACCTGGACCGGGTGCCGGGCATCGGGCCGGCCACGGTGGCGGCGGTCCGGGACTGGCTGACCGTGGAACGGGCCGGCGGAGAGTGATCCCATGGAGAGCGAGTCGCTGCAATCGATCATCGAGGACCTCGCGAAGCGCGGTCTCGCCGAGGACCTCGGCGCGCGCGACCTCACCACGGACGCGCTCGTGCCCGGCGACGCCCGGGGGCGGGCCGAGGTGCGGGTGAAGGGTCCGGGGGTCATCGCCGGCCAGGCGTGGGTCGCCGAGGTCCTGTCGCAGCTCGGCGCGGAGTACGACGTCCTGGTCCCGGACGGTGCGGCGGTGAGTCCCGGCGACGTGGCGGGCCGCGCGAAGGGCCGCCTGCGGGCCCTGCTCCACGGCGAGCGGACCGCGCTGAACCTCCTCTGCCGCCTCTCCGGGATCGCCACGCTCACGCGCCGGTTCGTGGAGGCGGCGAAGGGGACGAAGGCGCGCATCCTCGACACGCGGAAGACGACGCCCCTCTACCGCGCGCTCGAGAAGTACGCCGTCCGCGCCGGCGGTGGCGAGAACCACCGGATGGGGCTCTCCGACCAGGTGCTGGTGAAGGAGAACCACATCGCGGCGGCGCGCGCCTCGGGGGAGGCGAACAGCTTCGCGGCGGCGATGCGGCTCCTCGCGCAGCGGGTGGAGCCCGGCGTGAAGGTGGGCATCGAGGTGACGAACCTCTCCGAGCTGCATCTCGCCCTGGAGGCCGGGCCGGCCTACGTGCTGTGCGACAACTTCGACGTCGGGACGCTCCGCATGGCCGTGAAGATCCGCGACGGCTGGCCCGGGGAGGCGAAGCCCGGGATCGAGGCCTCGGGCGGCGTGACCCTCGCGAACGTCGCGGAGGTGGCGGCGACGGGCGTCGACCGGATCTCCATCGGCGCGCTGACCCACTCCGCGCCGGCGCTCGACCTCTCGATGAAGATCGTGGCGGGTTGACCTGAATGACCGAGGACGGCGCTCCCTGGCTCTGTCTGCCCCTCCTCGAGTGCCTGGTCGCGGCGCACGGGGGACCCGTGGAACGCGAGCGTCTCTGCCGGGAGGCCGGCCTTCCCGGGGAGGACCTGCCCGGAGAGATCGACCGGCTGCGCGACGCCGGCTACGTGGTGGAGCGGGTCCATCCGCACGGGGTCGCGGCCTACCGCCTCGCGGGGTTCCCGGACCGGCTCTACGGCCACGAGGTCCGCCGGCGCCTCAGCACCTCCTGGATCGGGCGGCGGATCCTCTCCGTGGCGGTCTGCGGCTCGACGAACGACCTCGCCCGCGAACTCGCGGGGCGCGGCGCGCCCGCCGGCTCCCTCGTGCTCGCCGAGGAGCAGACCGCGGGCCGCGGGCGGGGGCGGCGCCGGTGGCACTCCCCGCCGGGCCTCGGACTGTGCTTTTCGCTCGTCCTCCGCCCCCGCTCGCCGCTCCGCTCCGCGGCCCTGCTGCAGGCCGCCGCGGCGGTGGGCGTCGCCCACGGCATCATGAAGCTGACGGGCCGGCCGCTCACGCTGCGCTGGCCGAACGACGTGCTCATGAACGGGAAGAAGCTCGCGGGGACGCTCGTGGAGGCGATCGACGTCGAGCCCGCGGAGGCCGCGCTGGTGGCCGGGATCGGCCTCAACGTGAACCAGACCGCCGAGTCCTTCCCCTTTGAGATCGCCACCGAGGCCACGAGCCTCCTCGTGGAAACCGGACTTCGCCGGAACCGCCTCGACGTCCTCTGCGCCGTCCTTTGCTCCCTCGAGGAGTGGTACGATCGCATGGAGCGGGGCGAGAGCGCCGCCATCGCCGACGCCTGGCGGCCGCTCTGCTGCCTTCTCGGCCGCCGGGTCCGACTCCGGCGGGGCGACCGGGAAATGGCCGGCGTGGTGAAGGAGCTGTCGCCGCTCACGGGCATCCTCCTCGCGACCCCCGGCGGGGGCGAGGTGCGGGTGGCGGCGGAACACGTGAGTCTCGTCCGCCCGGACCCGGACGACCCGGTGACCGCGAAGTGACGCCCCGCACCGAAGGTGAGCGCCGATGCTGAGGACGCTCCGGAAGATCCCGAGGGAGTCGCGGGTGATGGTGGTGCTCTCGCTCACCGTCCTCCTGCAGGTCTTCGCGCTTTCGCTCTTCGGGCTCTCGGCGGTGAAGGGACTGGCGGCGGAGGCGGAGCGCGAACGGCGGGAGATCTGCCGCCGCGTCCTGACGCGGAACCTGGTGGAGGAGCTCCGGCGGCGCGCCCGGGAGGCGCTGGGCGCGGCGCGAAACCCCCTCGCCCTCCTTCGCGCGCAGTCCCCGCTGGAGGACCCGGTCTTCGGGCGCGCGCTCGCGCAGGCCGGCGCGCCGGGCCACCTCGTGCGGCACGCGTTTCTCGTCCTGCCCGACGGCTCGATCCACGACCAGGACCGCTTCCCCGCGGCGCTCCCCTCGGCGCGGTCCCTGCCGGGTGGCGCCGGCGACCGGGTCTCGCCCTTCCTGGCGCTGGAGCGCGAAGCCGACGCCGGAAACGACCCGGCGGCGCTCGCGAGGGCCGTGGCGGACCTCCTCGGGAGCGCGGGGCCGGAGCACCGGCCGCCGGGGCTGCTCCTGCTCGCGCGGCTCGAACGGCGGGCCGGTCGCCTCCCCGAGGCGATCGCGGCGTTCGACCGCATCTGCCGGGAGGAGCCCGCGACGCTCCTTCACGAGGAGTACCCGCCCGCCCCGATCGGCCTGGAGGCCGCTCGCGGGCGGGCCCGGCTGCGCCTCGGCCTCGTCGCCGGGGGGGCGGAGGCGCCGGAGCGGCTCGTCGAGGACCTCCTCGCCCTGCGCCGGATCCTCTCCCTGAACCGTCCCTTCGTCCCGAAGGCGCGCGCGGAGTTCGAGGAGGGCGCGCTGGCCGACCTCCGCGTCCGGGCCGCCCCGCTCCTGCCTCCCGGGGAGCGGACGCGAGCGGACCGGGAACTCGCACTCCTCGACGACCGCGAGGCGTGCCTCGGCCTTCTTCAAAGCCTCGCCGGCCGCGAGGTCCTGGAGGTCGCCGCCGGGCGCCGGGGCGAGCTGACGGTGGAGAAGTCCCTGCCCGGGGAGACGTTCGTGGTCCGCCTCCTGCCGGTGCGCGATCGGGAGGGGGGCGCGACGGGGGCGGTCGCGCTGGTGGTCGATACCGCGCGGATCCTCGGGGAGGTGCTGCCGGAGATCCTCGCCTCGCTCCCGCTGCCCGACGGGGTGGCGGCCGCCATCCTCGACTCGTCCGGCCGTCCCGTCCTGCCGGCGGGGGAGCCGCTCCCGGGCTCCCCGCTCGCCGAGGAGCGCCTCGGCGAGGGCCTGCCCTTCCACACCGCCGCGCTCTTCGCGAGGGACCCCCGCGCCGGCGAGCGCGAGGTCGAAGCGGCCCGGCGCCTGCACTACGGCACGATGGCCCTCGCCATCGCCGGGCTTCTCGCCGCGGCATGGTTCGCGTATCGGACCGTGCGCGCGGAACTGAAGGTGGCGCGGCTCAAGTCCGACTTCCTCAGCAACGTCACCCACGAGCTGAAGACCCCCCTCACCTCGATCCGGATGTTCGTGGAGACGCTGGCGGACGATCGCGTCCGGGACGAGGAGGAGCGGAAGGAGTGCCTCTTCGTCATCGCGAGGGAATCGGAGCGGCTCTCGGGCCTCATCCAGCGCGTGCTCGACCTGTCGCGGCTGGAGGCGCGCGGCGGCGCGAGCCTCGCGAGGCGCCCCACGGACCTCGGGGCCCTCGCCGCCGAGACCGCGGAGATCTTCCGGCGCGGCGCTCCCGGGGAGGGGCCGCGGCTCACGGTCCGGGCGGAAGATGGTCTGCCGCCCTTCCCGGTGGACCCGGACGCGGTGCGGCAGCTCATGCTGAACCTGCTCACGAACGCCGCGAAGTACGGCGGGAAGCACATCGTCCTTTCGGTCTCCCGGGCCCGGAGCGCCGCGGTGATCGAGGTCTCGGACGACGGAATCGGCATCCCTGCCGAGCAGCAGGGGCGTATCTTCGAGAAGTTCTACCGCATCGACGACTCGCTGTCGCGCGACGTGGAAGGCAGTGGCATCGGACTCGCCTACGTCCGCGAAGTGGCGCGCGCCCACGGGGGGCGCGTGGCGGTGCGGAGTCGGAGGGGCGAGGGCAGCACCTTCACGGTGACCCTGCCCTCGAGGAGGTGACCGTGGCGAAGATACTCGTCATCGAGGACGATCCGTCGATCCTGCTCGGCATCCGCAAGAACCTCGAGTACGACGGCCACGAGGTCCTCATCGCCCGGGACGGCGAGGAGGGGCTGACGATGGCCTTCGACGCCCGGCCCGACCTCATCCTCCTCGACATCATGCTGCCGCACGTGAACGGCTTCGAGATCTGCCGCAGCGTGCGCAAGCACGAGCCCGCGGTGCCCATCATCATCCTGTCGGCCAAGGACCAGGAGGCGGACAAGATCACCGGGCTCTCCCTCGGCGCCGACGACTACATCACGAAGCCCTTCTCGGTACGGGAGCTGGTGGCGCGGGTGAAGGCCGCGCTGCGCCGCTCCCGGGCGCTCACGGGGGAGGAGGCACCCTATCTCTTCGGCGACGTTGAGGTGGACTACGCCGGGCGCGTGATCCGGGTGAAGGGCGAGCCGGTGGAATGCACGCCGAAGGAGTTCGACCTCCTCCGGTTCCTCATCCGCAACAAGGGGCGGGTGGTCTCCCGGGACCAGATCCTGAACAAGGTCTGGGGCTACGACTACGAGGGCACGCCGCGAACGATCGACAACTTCGTGCAGAAGCTCCGGATCAAGGTGGAGCGCGACCCGGTGGACCCCTCCCACATCCTCACGGTCCGCGGCATCGGCTACAAATTCGAGAACTGAACCCGGCCTCTACGGGCTGCTTTACCGATCGGACGCGTCCCGTTAAGATCCGGCCACCGATGAACGACCGCGACGGCCGGCCGGCACCGGAGGGTTCCGACCATCCGCTCTTGCGGGAAGCGAACCGGGTCGCGGTCCGTCGGGAGTCGGAGCGAAAATGACGGTCTTCCTCGTCAGCGTACTCGTCGCGTTGCTCGTGTCGGCCCTCTGCTCCCTGCTGGAGGCGACACTGTTGAGCCTGTCGTCGAGCCAGATCGCCTCGATCGCGGTGAAGCGACCCGGGACCGCGGCGATCTGGCGGCGTTTCAAGGCGGACATCGAGAAGCCGATCGCCGCGATCCTCGTCCTCAACACGGCCGCCCACACCATCGGAGCGTCGGTGGCCGGCGCGGAGTTCGATGAGTTGTTCGGCCAGAAGTGGATATGGGCCTTCTCCCTGATCTTCACGTTCCTGATGCTGCAGTTCACCGAGATACTGCCCAAGGGCGTGGGCGTCCGACACAACCGGCAGGTCGCCCGGTGGCTGGGCCCCTGGCTGGTGTTGCTGATCCGTGCGATGCGCCCGGTCGTGGCACTCGTCCACGGAGTGAACTGGCTGTTCGGCTGGAGGCGGTCCCCCGCCGTGCCGGCGGCGACGCTGGAGGAGATCACCGCGCTGGCCGGGCTGGCGAGGCTCACGAAGGAGATCGGACCCGACCAGGAGCGGATCATCAGGCGGGCGACGGCCCTCTCGGAGATCTGCGTAGGCGAGATCATGAGGCCGCGGGTCGAGATCGACACCCTGGACATCGACGCGCCTCCCGACGAGGTCCTTGCCAGGGTCGCGATGTCGGGCTTCGCGCGAGTGCCCGTCTGCGAAGGCGACCTGGATCACATCGTCGGCTTCATCTACAACAAGGACCTTCTGCGCCGAAAGCACATGGGCCTGCCCATCGATGTGCGGAAGATGCTGCACCCGGCGCTGATGGTGCCCGAGACGCTCCGGCTCGACCAGCTGTTCGACCGCTTCCGGGAACGGAGGATCCAGTTGGCGATCGTGCTTGACGAATACGGCGGCACCAAGGGGCTGGTCACGGTCGAGGACGCCCTGGAGGAACTGGTCGGGGCCATCCCGGACGAGCACCGCGAGCAGCAGGACGAGATCGTGCGCCGCGACGACCGCAGCGTCCTGGTCGACGGGACGACCCATCTGCGCGATCTCGTCGAGGCCCTGGGCCGACCGCAGCTGGCGCCGATGGCACCGCAGGAGGTCAGCACGGTCGGCGGCCTGATCCAGAGGATCCTGGATCGGGTGCCGGCCGTCGGCGACCGTGTCGTCTGGTTCGATCTCTCCCTCGAGGTCGCGGCCATGGACGGCCGGCGGATCGACCGGGCGATCGTGTCGCGGGAGCCGCCGCCGGCGGCGTGCGAGTAGCAGCCCGTCGGGGTAGGGGGTCGCATTGCCGAGAACGTCCCCGGCCCCGACGGGCGGCCAGCCGGCCGGAAGAGCGAAGCTGACAGAGATTGGCGAACTTGGACAAAAGAAGTATACTCCTGGGATGAATATCAACCTGACACCCGAACTCGAGCGGCTGATCCAGGACAAGATCAGCGCGGGGCTCTACCGGAGCCAGAGCGAGGTCGTGCGGGAAGCCCTCCGCCTCCTGGTGGAGCAGGACCGCCTGCGCCACGCCCGGATCGCCAGGATCCGCGCGGCTCACACGGAGCACCTCGCGCACGCGGACCGGAAGGACGTCCCCGACAACGGGACGGCGGCCCGCGCCGCGGCGCGCCCCCTCCGGAAGCGGCGCGCCCCCGGCTCCGGGAAGCCCTCCCCGAAGACGGCCGGTCGGCCCCCGGCGTAGACGCGGGCGGGCTGCGGGCCGTGGATCATCGGTGCCTCCCGGGCACCCGCCGTATCATGTGCGGATGGATTTCGAGACCTTCACCCGGCGGGCGGAGGAGATCCTCGCCGGGGTTCCCCCCGAGTTCCTCACCGACGTCGTGGGCGTCGAGGCCCACCGCGCGGAGAAGCGCCACCCCCACCTGCCCGAGGTCTTCACGCTCGGCGAGTGCGGAGCCGACGAAGTCTCCCGGATGACCGACCCGGAGACGATCCGCTCCCGGATCCACCTGTACCACGGCTCCTTCGCCGCGCTCGCCCGGAAGGACCCGGAGTTCGACTTCGAGGGCGAGTTGAAGGAGACGGTCCTCCATGAGTTGCGCCACCACCTCGAGGACCGCGCCGGCATCCTCGACCTCCTCCGCGAGGACGCCATGGAGGACGCCCTCGCGAGGTGGCAGGCCGGCGAGGAGATGCCCGACGACTGGTACCGGGCCGGGGAGGAGATGGAGGAGGACGTCTTCCGGGTCGGAGACGACCTCTTCGTCGAGCTGCGCCTGCGCGAGGAGGACTTCCGCGAACTCCTGGGGACGACCGCCGAGCTGACCGTCCTCGACGAACCGCTCTTCGCGGAGATCCCCGATGACCTCTCCCCGGACGAAACGCTCTCTTTCGAGGGCGAGGGTCTCGAGCGATCCGGCGGCGGCGGGAGCGGCGAGCTTCACCTGATTTTCATGCTTCGCTGAAACAGAACCCGTGGCCGGGCCGTATAAGGAGGAGACCGGACCCGGAGATCGAGCGATGATGTTCCGCAGGCTTTCCGTACCGAGAGGGATCGAGGCGCTCCTGCACCGCGCCGCGGTGGATACCCGCTTCCGCGGCCTGCTCCTCGACGACCCGCTGGCCGCCGCGGCCGCCGCGGGGCTCGAGCTTTCCACCTCCGAACGCGCCGTCCTCGGCGCCCTCCCCGGCGACCAGCTCGCCCGCCTGGTCGATCGCATCGCGGGCTAGCCCGCTTTTCTCACCGGGCGCGCGGAGCGTAGAGGCACATCCCGTGTGCCAGGCTGCCCCGAGGCGTACGGATGACCTTCATCTTCCGGACACCCTGTCCTGAGCGAGAGATCGTCGTTCAGGCCAAGGAGAGACGAGGAGGTGACCTTGATCCGGTCAGCGACGAGGAACGACGCCGGCATGGACGACGAGATCCGCTCAGGACCGCGCGATCCGGTGTCGGGTAGGCCCGGTGGTCGCCCACCGGGCCCCCCACGGATCCGGACGTGCAGGATTCCCGCATCCGGCTCTTCAGACCGGAGACTCGCTACTTACGGTAGGCGGAGTGGACGACGCGCGCCGCGGGCAGG
>JALOQY010000174.1 GCA_025459285.1 Planctomycetota bacterium
CCGCGGTGGCCGCCAAGGTCCGCGAGCTCGTCGGCGGCCGGGTCGCCGAGGCGCTCAAGACCCCCGGCAAGGAGGGCCGCAACGGGGCCCTCAAGGCGATGCAGAACGACGTCGTCGCGGCGTTCGCCGCCGCGCAGCCCGAGGGCGCCGAGGACAGGACCAAGGAGGTCAAGGAGGTCATCGAGCAGGTTGTCCGCGAGACCGTCCGCGCGATGGTCCTCGACAAGGGCGTCCGCATCGACGGCCGCGGCCTCGCCGCCGTCCGTCAGATCACCTGCGAGGTCGGGCTCCTGCCGCGCACGCACGGCTCGGCGCTCTTCACCCGCGGCGAGACGCAGGCGATCGTCAACGCGACGCTCGGCACCTCCGAGGACGAGCAGCGGATCGAGCTCTTGAGCGGCGAGTCGACGAAGCGGTTCATGCTACACTACAACTTCCCGCCGTACTCCGTCGGCGAGGTCAAGCCGCTCCGCTCCCCCGGCCGCCGCGAGATCGGCCACGGCGCGCTCGCCGAGCGCGCGATCGAGGCGATCCTGCCCGAGCACGACACTTTCCCCTACACGATCCGCGTGGTCTCGGACATCCTCGAGTCGAACGGCTCCTCTTCCATGGCCACGGTGTGCGGCACGACGCTCGCCCTCATGGACGCCGGCGTCAGGATCCGGCGTCCGGTGGCGGGCATCGCCATGGGCCTCGTCGCGGAGGGCGAACGGTTCCAGGTGGTGAGCGACATCCTCGGGACCGAGGACCATTGCGGCGACATGGACTTCAAGGTGGCCGGCACGCAGAACGGGATCACCGCCCTCCAGATGGACATCAAGATGACGGGCGTCCCGTATGACGTGATGACGAAGGCCCTCGACCAGGCACGGATCGGCCGGCTGTCCATCCTCCGGTCCATGCTGAAGTCACTCTCCCGCCCGCGCGACGAGATCTCGAAGTACGCGCCGAAGACCTTCCGGGTCACGATCCCCAAGGACAAGATCGGCATGCTCATCGGCCCCGGCGGCAAGAACATCCGTCGCATCCAGGAGGAGACGTCGTCCACGGTGGACGTGCAGGACGACGGCACCGTGACGATCTTCTCCACGAGCACCGAGGGCGCCGAGGCGGCGCGGGCCGAGATCGAACTGCTCGGCCGCGAGGCCAAGATCGGGGACGTCTACAAGGGCCGGGTCATCTCGATCAAGGACTTCGGCTGCTTCCTCGAGCTGTGGGCCGGTACCGAAGCCCTGTGCCACATCTCGGAGCTCTCCGACGAGTACCTCGCCCGCGTCGAGGACGCGGTGAAGCTCGGCGACGAGCTGGAGGTGAAGGTGATCTCCATCGACGACGCCGGCCGGGTGAAGGTCTCCCGCCGCGCGGCGATGATGGGCGCCGACTACGATCCCGAGAAGGACCCCCGCCGGAGCAGCGGCGGCGGCCCGCGCGAGGGCGGCCGGGAAGGCGGGCGCGACGGCGGCCGCGGACGCGGCGGCCGTGACGGCGATCGGCGGGGCGGCCGGGGCGGTGATCGCCGCGGTCCGCGCAACGGCGACCGCGGCGGCGGCCGGCACTGACCGGATCGCGGGGCCGGTCGATGGCCGGCGGCGGGTCTCCCGCCGCCGGCCATTTTCGTCGAACGCGGCGCACTCGACCCCGGCGGGAACCGGCGCGGCGCGAAAGAGGGCACGGGAAGTGAGCGGACCGGTACGATGGCGCGGCATGAGGGGCCACCTCCTCGTCCTCGCGGTCTTGCTCTCGTCCGCCGGGATCACGGCGGCCGAACCGCACGTCGAGGCCCGCGTCCTCGGTGAGTTCGTCCTCGACGGCGAAATCGGCGACGCCGAGTGGCAGGGAGCGACGCTCCTCCACATGAGCGAGGCGAACCTGATCCGGCAGGAAGGCAGCCCGCTCTCGGGGGACTGGCGCGGTCCGGCGGACCTCTCCGGGGATTTCCGCGTGGGCTACACCGCCACGGACCTGGTCCTCGCAGGGCGCGTCCGGGACGATGTCCTCACGCTGAACCCCCGCGTCTGGTGGGCCGGCGACGAGATCGAGATCTTCCTCGACCTCGATCCGCGCGAGGACGAGGCGGACCTCACCGTCTACAACGCGGACGACTACCAGATCATCCTGTTCCCGCCTGCCGAGGGCCGCCGCTTCGGCGTGGTCGCCGCCCCGGGACGGAAGTCTCCCGGCGACGGAGGCTTCGACGGAGTTCGCGTGATGTGCCGCCGCCTCGCCGACGAGGGAGGAGCATACGCGGGCTACACCTTCGAGGCCGCCATCCCCTTCGCCAATTTCCCGCTGCTCCGGCCCCAGCCGGGCCGCCCCATCGGTTTCGACCTCGCCCTGTCCGACGCCGACGGGGAACTCGTGCAGCGCACCTACATGACGTGGAGCGGCCGCCCCGGGCTCCACGCCGATCCCAGCCGCTTCGGGCGCCTGACGTTTCCCGACCCCCGCCCCACCCTTCGCGATGAACCGGCCTCCGCCGCTTCCCCGTGGATCGAGCCGGGCCTCATCCTGCTGTGCGCTCTCGTCCTGCTGTTCGTCCTCTGGCGGTACCGGCGTCGTGTGACCGCGCTCTCCGAGATGCGGGGCCGGACCAAGCTGCTCCTCATCGTCGTGTTCTTCGTCCTCGTACTCCTCAGCCGGATCGTTCCGGCTGCCATCCGCGAGACCCGGAAGGACCGCGCGCGCCGGGACCTCGACGCCACGGTGGAGGTTCTCCGCGGAGCCATCGCGGAGGCGGATCGGGAGTGGATCCTCGGCGGGCCGGAGACGGCGCCGGAGCCGGACCGGATCCTCGGCTTCCTCGACCGCGGCGAACCTCTGGCGCCGGAGCGTTTCCACCATGAACCGCTGTGGATCGGGACTCCGGACTGCTCGCTCACCGAGGCCGGCACCTCGGTGATCGACTACGCCTTCCGGCTGGCCTTCGGCGCCGAGACGTCCTTCGCCCCGCTCGAACCCCTGGCCGCGAATTCTTTGTCCCTCGTCTACCGCTACGAGGGCGATCCCGCGGCACGCGAGGACCCCGGCGAAGGCGACCCGGTCTCGACGATCCGGGTGGTGCGGGAGACCGGAGAGACGTCCGAATTCCGCGTCCGGTTCGGCATCGAGGTCTTCGATCACGCCACGTCGGCTCCGCCGCCGTTCCCGGAATCCGGAGTCACCGTGGCCTTCCGCGACACCGGAGCCGGAACACACTCCACCGAGTGGCGGATCCCCCTCGAACCGGGCGCTCCCGTCGACCGGATCCTCGTGCGGCAGGAGATCCGGGACGGGTCCTTCGTCGTCCACGGCAGCACTCTTCGAGGCGACGACGGCGACTGCCCCCTGCCCATGCTCTCCTTCACCCGGCAGGGCGTGCCGACGAACCTCTGGCAGGACCGGCCCCGTGGATCGGCCGTCGTACTCGGCCCTTCATCCCGGACCCTGCGGATCCCGTTTCCCGAGCCCGCGGATCGGGTGTGGGTCTTCTTCGCCAAGAGTGGTCCGGAGCCGGGCCTCCCTCCCGACCCGCCGGGGCGGGAGATGCTCTCGCTGACGCTCGCCACGGAGACCGGGAAGCGGTCCGAGCCGGTCGTGCTCCGAAACGGCATCCATCTCGACCCTGAAGAGCTGTACACCAGCTCTCACCCGCTGGAATTCCAGGCGGACCTCGCGTTCCGCTGGACCATGCCGGCCGGCGCTCCGCTCCATCGGGACGCCGTCGCCCTCGATGGGCCGGGATCTCCGGCCGTCGCCCTCGAAGTGACCTATCGAGGCCGATCGGAACCCGTGATCCTCGCGGGACTGACCCTCGGCCGCACCGAGGCGCACCGCCCCCAGACCGCGACGACGCACCTCGTCCGGGGGCCGGACGACACCTACTCCCTGACCGGTCCGGCGCGGGAGGCCCTGCGGCGCGTCGCTCTCACATGGTTCCGCTCCGGACTTGCCATCCGGACCACGCTGCCCGCCGGGGCGGGCCGGGAGGCGATCCTCGGCTCGCGCCTGCCCAAGTCCGCGGCACCGGGCGAGGCGGGGCCACCCTCACCGGCCCGCGAGTTCCGCGCCCTCGGCCCCGCGAACTACCTCTCCGCCTTCATCCCCGTGGGGACCCGGGAACGGGACGTGCTCGAAGTGTCGATCGCCGAACCGGAGAACCCGGCCTCCGCGGAATGGGCGGCCTTCGCGTTCTACCCCCTCCTCGCGCTGTTCCTCCTCGGCGTCCTGCTCCTCGTGGCCGACCTTCTCGCGCGCCTCACGAAGCTCCGCGCCAAACTGACCCTCGGCTTCGCCATCGCCGCCCTCGTGCCTCTCCTCCTCCTCTTCCTCGGTCTCTCCCGCATCTTCGAGCGGGAGGCCAGCCGGACGGAATCGAGCGCGCTCCGGGAACAGGTGAGTCTCGTCCGGGCGAAGTTCGAGGAGATCCGCGATGGGGTACGACGCCGGGCCCGGGCTCTCCTGGAAGAGGAGTCGCTCCTGGCCACGAGTCCCTTCCCGGATCTCGCGTCATCTCTGGAGCGCACGGACGAGGCGGTCCGGCGGGTCATCGCCGAGGATCCGGAACTGCCCCACCCGGCCCGGGTCTTCCTCGAGGACTCGTTCCCCCTCGGGACGGACCGCGGTCCGCGCATCTTCCCCCTCGGCACCGAGGACCACCCCTTCCTGCCGTCGGTGCCGCCGGCGGACGATCTGTCGTACCGATGGTCGGAACTCGTCTTCGGCGGCTCCGCTTCGCGCCCGGTGCCGGGAGGCCGGCGCACGATCGCCGTCGAGGTGCCCGTGGGCGACAAGTTCCTCTCCACACTGAAGGCGCGCCTGGGCACCCGCTTCGACCTCCTCCTGTTCTCCCCCCGCGGCTATCCGATCGCCGGGACACTGGATCTGCCGGCGATCGCCCGGTCCCGCTCCGAGGTCCGCGGGATGACCGAGATCCGCGACGAAGTCGAACTGAACCGCGCCCCGGCGGTGCGGGAGCAGTCCATCTCCGGCGGACCGTGCTCCGTCGCCTACGACATCCTCCGGAGCGAGGACGGGGTCCCGGCGGCGGTCTTCGCCGTGGTGCTGCCCCGCGGCGAGTTCCTCGCGGCCCGCGAGGAGATCGTGAACCTCTTCGTGCTCCTGGGGGCCCTGATCCTCCTGCTGGAGGTGATGGTCGGGACGATCCTCGGCCGCCGCATCACGGATCCGCTGACGACCCTGTCCCGCGGGGTGCGCGCGGTGTCCAAGGGCCGCCTCCGGACCCGCGTGGGAGTCGGTGTCGCCGACGAGATCGGCACGCTCGCGGAGCTGTTCAACCGGATGACCTCGGAACTCGAGCACCGCATCGGAGAACTGAGCCGGCTGAACGCCGCCGGGCGCTCCCTGTCCGGATCGCTCGACCGGGAGCGCGTGATCGAGAGAGCCGTGGAGGCCTTCATCGACGCTCCATCGCCGCCGGACGGGGCGGCCATCGTCCTTCGACACGGAGCGGAGGTCGAAATCGCCGGTGGCCGGCGGAGCGCAAGAACGCTGTCCCCCCGCCGGCTGCCCCTCGGCGACGGCCCTCTCGCCGCCGCCCTGGGGGCCGAGGCGCCCGCGGCCATCACGGCTCTCGACCGGGAGTACGCCGGGCGCGACGACCGCCGCGCGGAACGGGAGGCGCTGGGGGCTCCCGCCGCCATCGTGTCGATCCCGTTCTCCGCCGGGCGGGACGTGCGCGGGGCCGTCCTCCTCCTCTACGACCGGCCCGACCCGCGACCTGCGGAAGACGAGCTCCAGTTCCTCTCCACGATGGCGCAGCAGGTGGCCATCGCCCTGGAGAACGCCAGGCTCTACAAACTCGCCATCGAGGACCCGGCCTCGGGTCTGTTCGTCCATTCCTACTTCCTCACCCGGCTCCGCGAGGAGACGGACCGCGCCGTCGCCGTCGGCCGCCCACTCTCGCTCCTGCTCATCGCGCTCGACGAGGTGGACCGCGTGTACGAGACCTACGGCCCCGCCGACGGCGACAACCTCCTCTCGCTCGTCGTCCGCCGCCTGCGAACGATGACGCGCGAGATGCACGTCCTGGCGCGTGCCGACCGCTCGACGGTCGAGATGATCCTCCCGGAGACCGGGCGGGATGACGCCCTCACGGTGGCCCGGGAGATCCGGAAGACCCTGGTCCAGTCGGGGGAGAAGCTCGCCTCCGACCCCTCCCGGACGATCCGCTTCCGCCCCTCGATCGCGCTCGCCACGTGCCCCGACGACGCGCGATCCGCGGAGTTCCTGCTGTCCGAGGCCCGCCGGGCGCTCTACATGGCGGTCACCGACCGCGCGTCTTCGGGGGTCGTCGAACCCGGCCGGGACGGCGAGCGCGTGGTGACGCGCGTGGAGGGCCAGGGGCGCTTCCTGTTCCGCAGCGAGAAGATCCTCGAGCTCCTCGAGACCGTGGACCGCATCGCGGAGAGCGATGTGCCGATCCTCGTGCAGGGAGAGACCGGCACCGGCAAGGAGGTCCTCGCCGACCTCGTCCACGAGAAGAGCCACCGGCGGGACAAGCCCCTCGTGAAGGTCAACTGCGCGGCGCTTCCCGAGAGCCTGCTCGAATCGGAGCTCTTCGGATACGAACGCGGCGCCTTCACGGGGGCGGAGCGCCGCAAGCCGGGGCGTTTCGAACTGGCCGACGGCGGGACGATCTTCCTCGACGAGATCGGAGAGGTGCCGCCGCAGACGCAGGTCAAGCTGCTCCGGGTCCTGCAGGACCACATGGTGGAGCGTCTGGGCTCCACCTCCCCCATCCGGGTGGACGTGCGGGTGATCGCCGCGACCAATCGGGACCTCGCCGCGGCGATCCGCGCCGGTCGGTTCCGCGAGGATCTCTACTTCCGGCTCAACGTCATCTCACTGGTGGTCCCACCCCTCCGCGCCCGTCGGGAGGACATTCCGGTCCTCGCCGACCACTTCATCGAAGCCTATCTCCGGAAGCACCGGGCCCCCGGGCGGCGCCTGAGCCCCGCGGCCATGGACAAGCTCCACGCCCACCCGTTCCCGGGCAATGTCCGCGAACTCCGGAACACGATCGAGCGGGCCCTCGTGGTCGCGCGCGGCGAGGAGGTCCAGCCCGACGAGATCGTCTTCCCTGAACCGACGCAGCTCGCCGACTCGACCATGCCCGCCACCGCCGGGGAACAACCGGCGGCCCAGCCCGGCCTGAACGTGCGCCAGCAGCAGCTCCTCGACATCCTCTCGCGGCGGGAGACCATCACGAACCGCGAGTTCGCGGACCTCACGGGCATCTCCGCGCGCACCGGGATCCGCGACATGAACGAACTGATCGAACGCGGCCTGCTGGAGAAGGTGGGCCACCGCCGCGGGGCGGTCTACCGCCTGCGGCCGACGCCGGGCCGCACTCAGCGATAGCCAAACCCGCGGAACTGCTCCTCCTCGGCCCGGGAGAGCTTTCGCGACCGGGAGCGGAGGGAGACGGCCTCGGCGGCCCGGAGCACCGTGGCGAGGCTCTCCGCGAGCGAGCGGGCGCGCTCCGGATCCGTGAGTGGCCGCTGTTCTTCCGGATCCTGCGCGAGGTCGAAGTGAAGCGCCCGTGTCTCCCCGCCCCGATGCGCGAGGATGTACTTGGACCCGGCCTGGACCACCGATCTCGCCCCCGCGCCGCCGAAGGTCACCTCGGAGAGGACCGGGGCCTCCGGGGGCGGCGTTCCGCTCCGCACGGTGGCCGCGACATCGACTCCGAAGGGCGGAGTGTCTGCCACCAGACCGGCCAGCGAGAGAAGCGTCGGGAACAGATCCGTGGCGCGCAGCGCGAAGGCGTGGCGCCCCGGCTCCACCCCGGGGCCGGCGATCAGGAGCGGCACCCGCAGGAGTTCCTCGAACAGGCTCTGCCCGTGCGTCCAGCCGCCATGTTCGTGGAACTCCTCGCCGTGATCCGCGAGCACGACCACGATCGTCCCCGCGAGGAGCCCGCGCGCGAAGAGGCCGTCCAGGATGGCGCCGAGGCCGCTGTCGAAGGCGAGGATCTCCTCGTCGTATCGCGCGACGAGATGGTGGTGTTCATCCGCCGGCAGGGCCGGACCCGTCTCGAAGGGCAGAAAACCCTGGTACGCCGGCGGCCGCGTGTGATCCGGACCGGCGTAGTCGGGATCCGCGAATCTCCCCCGGAAGGGCGCCGGCGGATCGTAGGGCACGTGGGGTTCCATGGCGTGGACGTAGGCGAAGAACGGCCGGGCGGCGTCCGTCCCGTCCAGCCACTCGAAGAGCCGGCGCGCGAGGTCCGGCGTGCCCCGGATCGGCGGCAGGCGGGACCCGAACGGCCTTCCGTCCATCGAGAGGATCCGGGCCGTCCACAGCACCTTGCCGAGTAGCGAGCCGTTCACGAACGGAGAGGAACCCAGTGCCCGGAAAACCTCGAACCCTTGCCCGAAGCCGAACTCCGGCGCGACGAACGGATTGTCCGAGAACGCCGCCGTCCGGTAGCCCGCGGAGCGGAAGACCTCGGCGAGGGTGACCGCCCCGGGACCGAGCACCTCCCGGTGTTCCACCGCGCCGTGGGCCGTGGGGAGGAGACCGGTGAGCAGCGAGGCCGTGGCAGGCTTCGTCCAGGTGGATGCGGCGCGGAACTCCGTGAACAGCGCGCCTCTTCCGGTCAGCGCGTCGAATCGGGGCGAGGTATCTCGCTCGTACCCGAAAGCACCGAGGTGGTCCGCACGGAGCGAGTCGGCAAGGACCACGAGAACACCGGGCCGTGGGCCCGCCGCGGACTTCACGTCCACCCGCGAAACCGCTTCGTTCCCCGCCACGAGACGCGCCACGAGGGCCACGAGGAACGGGACTGTCCCCGCGGCGAGCCAGGTGCGGGTGCGCGGATCCGGCACCGGAACCGGCAGCCGGTAGAGGAGACCGAAGGCGACCGCGGCGGCGGCGACGAGGAGGGCGTCGAAACGGAGCGACTCGGGAGCGGTGAAGGACGGGAGGTGGACGATGTTCGCGAAGGCTCCGATCACGAAGGTCGCGGAGCCGACCGCGGCCAGGAGGACGGCGGCCCGCGAGCGGCGGGGGAACAACCCCCCCGCCAGGCCGGCCGCGAGGCCCGGCAGCACCCAGATCACGGCGTAGGCGGCCACCGTACCCGGCCAGTGGCGCGGCGTCAGGACGGTTCCGCCTTCCGCCGCGGCCCGGATGCAGTCGGCGAGTCCGACGAAAGCTCCGATCACGGGCGCGGCCAGCAGGCCCTGTCGCAGATGAGCGGCGCGTGCCATGGGCGATCAGAGTACGCCGTGGGCCGGCCGATGGGAAGCGCATTGCCCGGGGCGCCCGGCGGACCGCGAAGGCGGTGACGGAACCGGAGGGAAGGAAGGTCCGCCGGGGAGTTCCGGTATCCTCGGGCGATCACCGAGGGTCCATGAGAACCGTTCTCGTATCGAGCAGAGCCATCATCGTCGTGGCCCTCGCCCTCTTCGCGGGGGGCGGTGCCGCCGGGGAGGACCGGATGCCGGACCGGAAGGAGATCACGAAGCAGGTGCTCGATCATTGCCGGGCAAGGGATTCCTACGCCGCTGCCGAGTACGTGCAGGCGCTCGGGGAGCCTCCCGCGGCCGGCCGGGCCTACTCCGACCTCGTCTTCGACCTGCACGACGCCTGTGCGGTCCCGGAGATGGTGGCGATGGGTCGGGCGGGCATCCTCTGGATGCTGGAGAGGGCCCGGGTCCTCGCCGCGACGGATCCCGGGAAGGCCGCGAACTGGCGCCGCGCGGCACGCCAACTCTCCTACAACGTGGCTTCCTTCACCTGGCCCGGCTGGGGTGAAGCGGGGCTCGTCATCTCCGAGGCGGACCGCGCCGCGGGCGACGAGGCCGCCCGCCTCTGCCTCCGACTGGCCACGGAACTCGGCGAGGACCACTCCTCCCTGTTCGCCTCGCAGTGGATCGTCGGGGCCCACCGGCTCACCGCCGGTCTCCCCGGTCCGGCCGTGGAGGCGTTCGGGATGGCCAGGGAGCACGCTCGCTCCGGAGGCGACGCGGCCGCGGCCCTGATGGCGGAGGGCTACGCCGCCCTGACCGCGCTACTCTCCGGCACCGGGGAGGAGGCGAGCCTCCTGGCGATCGTCGCCGACCTGCGCAAGGAGGGCTCCGAGGACGCCGTCTTCTACGCCGACCAGATCGAGTCCGTGCGAAAGACCCTCGCGAAGTGACCGGTTGACCGCGGATGCGCCAGGCGCCCGCCACCGCGGTCCCTGCGGCTTCCTTGACACCGGTTTCGCTCCCCCGGTAGTGTGATTCCGTCGACACGACTCGACCACTCAGGGTTCCATGAAGGAGGAGGCACTCCCATGGCCACGAAGAAGGGCCGGAAGACGGGGAAGAAGCCGGCGGCGAAGATCGCGAGGAAACCGGCGAAGAAGCCGGCGATGAAGACCGTCAGCAAACCGGTGAAGAAGCCGGCGCGGAAGCCCGCGACGCCGGTCAGGAAACCGGCGAAGAAGCCCTCCGGGAAACCGGTCAGGCCGCCCGCGAAGAAACCCGTGAAGCCCGCGAAGAAACCGGTGAAGAAGCCGGTCCCGAAGACGGCGACGAGACCCGTCAGGACGCCGGTGAAAAAACCCGTGGCCCGACCCGCGAAGCGGCCGCAGAGGAAACCGGCCCCGCCGCCCGCTCCCGCGCCGGTCGCGCCGGCCCCGGCCCTGCTCGCTCCGCCGGCGGAGATCATGCCGCCCGCCATTCCGGTCGCGCCGCCCCCCCCGGCTCCGGTCCCCCCCCCGGCCCCTCCGCCACCGGCAGTAGAACCGCCTGCGCCGGTCGCGGAGCCGGCATCGCCGCCCGCCGTGGAACCGCCCCCGCCGATCGTGGAGCCGGCTCCGCCGCCCGCGGCCGAACCCGCGGCCCCTCCTCAGTCTTGAGGGAGTGGACGGCCCGCCTTCGCCTCGCCTTCGGCGCGGCTTCGGCGCGGCTACGCCCCGTTGCGCCTCGGGGGGAGTCACGCCTCCGAGGCGCACTGGACGGCGTGGAGGGAGCGCAGGACGCGCAGCGTGAGGAAGTCGTCGCCCTCCACCCCGGCGCCCCACCGGGCATTCCCGCGCAGGGTCTTCCGGAGGAACAGGAGGAGGTCCGCGACCTCCTTCGTTTCCGGTCCGCACCCGAGGCGTCCGAGGGTCAGAAGGACTTTCGGAACCGCCCACTTGAAGCAGGCTGTGGGCTCGTACCCGTAGTCCAGCTCCCGCCAGTGGTCGGGGTGGCCGAAGAACGAGTTGTGGCTCCTCTTGAACATGTTCTGGAGCAGGAAGAGCGCCCCTCGCCGCACGGCGATGTCCTGGCACTGCTCCCGAAGTTCCGTCAGCCCGAGGAGCACGTGGAGGGTCGTCCACGGACAGGATGGAGACGAGTCCTTCTTCGCGAGCTCCGGCTCCAGTTCCGGATCGAGCCAGCCGCTGTCCCGCCGCCGCCGCTCTTCGAAGAAACCGACCAGACGCTTCACCAGCGGCCGCTTCGAGAGCCCGTGCAGGAGGGCGACCCAGAGGACGAAGGCGTTGTGGTGATAGTGCAGGGGCAGGCTGCCGTCGGAGCGCTGATTCTTCTCCAGGAACGCGGCCGCGCTCTTCACGGCCGGCGAGTCGCCGCGCAGCCCGTGATCGTGGAGCTCGAGGAGCCGCCCGGCGGTGAGGAAGACCGTCTCCGCGGGCGCGCGCGCCGTCCCGAACCCGCCGTCAGGTCGCTGCGACCGGAGCAATTCGATCCGGGGTCCCCAGGTCTCGAGCGCCTCCCGCACCTCCGGCTTCACCTTCTCGGAGAGCAGCTCCTCCCGGAACTGGACGACCACCGCCGGGTTGGCGTGCGTCGCGAGCTGGAATACCGTTTCGGTGATCCAGGGGAACAGGCCGAGACTGATCGGCTGGCGCTTCCTCATGGGTGCCGCACCCCCCACGTCAGCCCGCGGCTTCCTCCTCACCGGTCGCCCCCGTGGCCGCCGCCGCGGCCTCCAGTTCTTTCCCGAACCTCTCGAGGCCGGGCTCCCGGACGACGAAGCCCTTCGCCGGACACTTGAGGACCGCGACCTGGAAGTCCTCCCAGTCCGCGGGAACGAGGGGGAGGTTCCCCACCATCTTCAGCTTCTTCGAGGGGTTCCGCTTCGGCGTCGTACAGGCTTTGCAGCCGGTGCACCCGACGGCGCACACTTCCTTCACTTCCTTCGCCTTGTCCTTGGAGACGCAGGCCAGGTAGACCATCTGGCTCCGGGGGACCATCTCGATGATGCCCCGCGGACAGACCGAGACGCAGGAGCCGCACCCCGTGCACTTGTCCTCGAAGACCACCGGGAGGCGGTCGTCGGACATGGCAAGGGCATCGAACGAGCAGGCCTTCACGCACGTCCCGTAGCCGAGGCATCCGTAAACACAGGCCTTGGGGCCGCCGTTCACGAGTTCCGCCGCCGCACAGTCCACGATCCCGTGGTACTCCGCCCGCTGCTTCGCGTCCCGCGTGCCGCCCTTGCAGCGCACCACGGCGACCTGCGGCGTGAACGAACTCTCGACGCCGAGGATCGCGGCGACCTTCGCTGCCACGTCCGGCCCGCCGGGCATGCACCGGCCGGGGGGGAGTTCCCCCTTCACGACCGCCTCGGCGTACGCGGAGCAGCCGGGTTTCCCGCAGGCTCCGCACTGGGCACCGGGCAGCACGCCCTCGATGAGGGCCACGCGAGGGTCGGTCTCCACGTGGAAAGCCTTGGCCGCCAGCGCGAGGAGCAGGCCGAAGGCCAGCCCCAGGCTGCCGAGGACGATGAGCGAGGAAGGCAGGATCAGTTCCGCCGCGAGCATAGAGGGACTCCCGGGCCGGGGTTGCGGCGCACGTGCCGGGACAGGGACCGGCACGGGTCGCCGGAGGCGCCATCCCGACCGCGCCGGATTCTAGGGAGCCTCCGGGCGTTTCCGAAACCTTCCCGAGCCGACGACATTATCATTCCGGCATGGATCCAGCGCGCCTGGGGCGCTATGAGATCGTCGGAAAGCTCGGTTCCGGCGGCATGGGGACCGTCTTTGCCGCCCGGGAGACGGAGAGCGGTGACCGCGTCGCGCTCAAAGTCCTCGGCAGCACGATCGTGGACGACCCCGAGAAATTCCGGCGGTTCGAACAGGAAGTGGTAGCGCTGTCCCGCCTCGACCATCCCCACGTCGTGAGACTCCTCGGCCCCCTGGAGCGGGATGGAGCCTCGGTCTTCTTCGCGATGGAACTGCTCGAGGGCGAGACGCTTTCGGCGAGGCTGCGCCGGGACGGACCGCTGCCCGTCCCCGCCGCCCTCTCCGTCGCGCGACCGCTCCTCGGAGCCCTCGCCGCTGCCCACGCCGCCGGCGTGGTGCACCGGGACGTCAAGCCGAGCAACATCCTCCTCACATCGAAGGGCCTCAAGATCACCGACTTCGGTCTCGCCCGCATGGAGGACCTGTCCCGGCTCACCACCACCGGCCAGCTCATGGGGACGCTCGACTACATGTCCCCGGAGCAGTGCGAGGGGAAGCGCGTCGACGCGCGCACCGACCTCTATTCCCTCGGAATCGTGCTCCACGAAATGCTCGCGGGGGCCCCGCCGTTCCGCCGGGAGAGCCCGGGAGCCACACTGAAGGGCCACCTGCACGACGAACCGCCGACCCTGGACTCGATCCGCTCGGACCTGCCCCCGGGACTGTCGACCTTCGTCTCGAGACTCCTCTCGAAGAGCCCCGAGGACCGGTTCCCCGACGCGCCGGCGGCGCTGGCTGCCCTCGACGGGGTGCGCGATCCGAACGTGACCGTCTCCTTCCACTCGGGGAGGGGACCCGCGCCGGAGGAACCGGAGCCGAAGACGGCGATCCCGCTCGGACCGGCACGCCGAAGACCCTCGCGGAGGCTGCTCCTCGCCGGCGTGGCGGTCGCGGTC
>JALOQY010000175.1 GCA_025459285.1 Planctomycetota bacterium
CGTGCTCCCCCGCCCGTGTGGGAGTACTCGAGGAGGAAGGCGATGCCCACGGAGAGTGCCGCGGGGAACAGGTAGTGGGCCCGGGCGCCGCGGAGGACGCCGCCGGCAGTGTCCGGGAAGCAGCCCGCGATCTCGCCCCGCACGGCCACGCCCAGCAGGGCGGCCGGGAAGTACAGCGAGCCCGCAACGAGGAGCACACGGGCCACTCCGCCGCCGGCGAGGTTGAGGATGCCGGCGAAGAGGAGAGGGAGCATGACGAAGAACCCCACGCCGATGACCCGCAGGAGCGCCCCGAAGAGGTCCTCCACTTCCCGGGGGTCCGGCAGCGACGGGATCGTATCGGAGCCCTCCGCCACGGCCTCGACGACGACGACGAGAAGGCGCGCCACGAAGGCCGCTCCCAGCAGGCCGAAGATGAAGGCGAACGCGGCCGAGAACCCGGGGACGAAGCCGCCGAGGAACCAGGCGATGGCGCGTACGAGCGCGAGGAACGCCGTCAGCGCGAGGAGGTGCAGCATCCCCGCGCCGAAGAGCGGGCTCGCGAGGGACAGCAGGATGGAGGCGAAGGGGTTTCGACGCGTGACCACGGTTCCTGATCGGATCCCGGCAGGTGTTTCTGTAGCGTCCGCTCCCTCACTCCCCGATGACCTTCACCAGCACCCGCTTCTTCCGGCGTCCGTCGAACTCGCCGTAGAAGATCTGCTCCCAAGGGCCGAAGTCGAGTTTCCCACCGGTGATGGCCACCACGACCTCCCGCCCCATGACCTGTCTCTTGAGGTGCGCGTCGCCGTTGTCCTCGCCCGTCCGATTGTGACGGTACCGGGAGACCGGTTCGTGGGGCGCGAGTCCTTCGAGCCACTCCCGGTAGTCCTCGTGGAGGCCCGATTCGTCGTCGTTGATGAACACGGAGGCCGTGATGTGCATGGCATTCACGAGGCAGAGCCCTTCCTTCACGCCGCTCTCGCGCACCGTCTCCTCCACCTCCGGCGTGATGTTCCGGAAGCCGAAGCGGACAGGAATCGTGAACGTGAGGTAGCGGGTCAGGGCCTTCATGCTTCCTCCTCCGTCAGCTTCCGGAACGCGGGATCGCTCCGGAGGGGATCGAAGTCCGACTCCTCGCGGGCGAGGCGGCGGAAGTCGGGGGCCATCGCGATCGCCCGCTCGAGGCATTGGACGGCCCGCTCGGGCTCCCCGGCGAGCGACAGGTAGCAGGCGAGGTTGTAGGAGCCGATCGGTTCCCCGGGGCAGGCGGCGACGAGGCTCTCCATGGCCGCCACGGCGAGGTCGAGGCGTCCCGTCCGTTTGCGGCACCAGCCGAGGCCGACCCACGCGCCGGAGTCGGCGGGGCGGTCCGCGAGAATCCGTTCGTAGACCGGGATCGCCTCCGCGAAGCGCCCGAGATTCCGGAGACACTCGGCCCGGAGCCGGCCGGCCGCCTCGGGGATAAGACCCTCCCGATCGAGCGCCTCGGCCCGCGCCAGCGCCTCGGGCCAGAGCTCGAGCTCGAAGTAGCCCTCGGCCTCCCGCGCCAGACGCTCGGCTTTCCCGCCGGGAGGTAGGGTGGAATCCGCCATCCGTCAGGAGCGGGGTTCGCCCGCGATGAGCGAGAGGACCTCGCCACCGTCCTTCGCGGCGAGGAGCGACTCCCGGAAGCCCCGGTGGCCGAGGAGCCGGGAGACCCCGGCGAGCGCCTGCACATGAGGGCCGGTGACGTCCGGCCGGGAGACGACGAGCACGAAGATGCGGACGGGAAGCCCGTCCACCGAACCGAAGACCACCGGCCTCTTCGTGATGCCGAGGGCGGCGAGGATCGGCGGCCCCATCTCGACCTTCCCGTGGGGGATCGCGATCCCCTGTCCGATGCCGGTGGTCTGGATCTCCTCACGTCGCAGCACCGCCTTCAGCGCCTCCGCGCGGACCGCGGGCGGAAGCGGCAGCAGCGCCGCGAGCGCCTCGAGGACGTCCGTGCGGGTATCGACGTCGAGGCCGACGGCGATCTGCTCGGGAACCAGCAGGCGATGGAGGCTTTCGGGAGCCATGGTCGGAGACGAGGATACCACCGCGCCCTCCCCGTGGGAACCGTAACCCGGATCCTCGGGGTCGCGACGGAAGCCTAGCCGACCGCCGCCGCCAGTGCCTGTTCGAGATCTGCGCGGATGTCCTCGAAGTCCTCGCAACCCACCGAGAGGCGGACGAGACCGTCGGTGATGCCCGCCTCGTGCCGGCCCTCCGCGGAGACGTTGGCGTGGGTCATCGAGGCCGGATGCTGGATCAGGGTCTCCACGCCGCCGAGGGAGACCGCGAGCGTCATCAGCTTCACGGCGTCGAGCAGGCGGCGGCCGGCTTCGATGCCGCCCGCGAGTTCGAACGCCATGAGGCAGCCCGGGCCGGCCATCTGGCGCGGGATCAGCCGGTGGCCCGGATGGTCCGGGAGCCCGGGATAGGCGACCCACTCGATCCCCCGGCGGCCGACGAGCCACTCGGCCACCTTCAGGGCGTTCTCCTGGGCCCGCTCGATGCGCATGGGCAGCGTCTTGAGGCCGCGGTGCACGAGCCACGCCTGGTGCGGGTCGATCGTCCCGCCGAGGTTCGTCAGCACGAACTGGAGCCGGGCGTGGAGTTTCTCGTCGCTCGTCACGAGGATGCCGGCGACCACGTCGGCGTGGCCGTTCAGGAACTTCGTCATCGAGTGCAGCACGATGTCCGCCCCGTGGCGCAGCGGGCGCTGCAGGTGGGGCGAGAGGAACGTGTTGTCCACCGCGAGCAGGGCTCCGGCGGCGTGGGCCATCTCCGCTGCCCGCTCGATGTCGGTGCACTGGAGCGTCGGGTTCGCCGGCGTCTCCACGAACAGGAGTTTCGCCCCGCCTTCGAGGGCCCGGGCGAGGGCCGCCTCGTCGGAGGTGTCGACGAAGGTCGTGCGGACGCCGTAGCGGCTGAACTCTTTCTCGAGGATCACCCGGCTCGAACCGTAGACCGCTCCGGGGACCACGATCCGGTCACCGGGATCGAGGAAGGCGAAGTAGAGCGTGCTCACGGCGGCCATGCCCGAGGCCGTGGCGAGGGCGAAGCGTCCGCCCTCCAATGCGGCCACCGCCTCCTGGAGCGCGTCCACCGTGGGGTTGCCGAGGCGGGTGTAGATGTACCCCGGCTCCTGCTTGGCGAACCGGGCGGCCCCCTCATGGCTCGAACGGAAGGCGAACGTGGAGGTCTGGAAGATCGGGACCGACACCGCGCCCTGGTAGCGGAACGGGTCGAGCCCCGCGTGGATGGCGGTGGTGTTCGGTCCGGACTCGTGGCCCTTCTCCATCGATACCTCCGGTGCGCGGGAGTCCTTACTCTAACCCCCGTGCCGGATCCGGCTATACTCCTCCCCGACCCGATGCGACGGCCCGAAACCCTCCTCTGCCTGTTCCTCCTCGCCGCGCCGGCCACCCCCGCGCCGGTCGCCGCGCCGCTCTCCACGGCCGCCGAGGCCACGGAGCGCGGGCGAGACCTCGACCGGATCCTCGACCAGGTCCTCGTGCCGGCCGCGGGGGCGGAGAAGGAACCGCGGGTGCTCGTCTTCGTCCTCGATCCCACCGCGAGCCTCGCGCAGGCGGGCTTCGCCGCGAAGTTCGAGGAGGCGCTCGCCCGCGCCGCCCCGGCCCTCAAGGCCACGCGGATCGCCGTCGCGAGGGCCGGGGAAACCGGACCGGTGGCTTTCGCCGAGGCCACCGGCGGGCCAGCGCTCGCCACCGTCGCCCGCGCCGTGGAGGCGAAGCCGGCGAAGGAGATCCAGAACCTCTTCGCCGATGTCCGGCGGGCCGCGGGAGCGCTCGCCGGCCAGAGCGGGCTCCGGGAGATCGCGCTCGTCTCGTTCGAGAATGGCGACGCGGTGGACGACCTGGAGGCCACGGTCTCCGCGCTCCGCCGGGCCGGCGTGAAGTTCACGGCGGTGGCCCGGGAGGCGTTCCTCTCCGACACGTTCTGGCTGGCCCGGGGGACGCGCCCGGTCCGGGACCTCGAGATCATGGCCGGCGAGGCGGCGTTCGTCGAGGTGCCGTGGGGCTTCCTCTTCCAGCAGGCCGACCCGACCCAGTACGTGTCGAGCGGCTTCGCCATGTACGGTTTCTCCCGTCTGGCTTCGGCCTCCGGGGGGCGGGTGTTCCTCTACTACCCCCCCGTGGCCGGCGACCACCAGTGCTCGCCCCTCGGCGGTTGCCTGTTCTGCGACGGGGACCATGTGCCCGCCGGCGAGAGCTACGAGGCGCACCGACTGCGCGCGCTGGCGCCGCTCGCGGTCCCCGCCTCCGAGGCCCTCGCCGCCGCGGGGCACGACCCGTACTACCGCGCCGTCCTCGAAGCCTGGGAGCGCGCGGCGAAGGAGGGGCTCCTCCGGAGCCGGCCCTCGGTCCGCGGTGGCGGCGGAGGACTGCGGGTGGAGAAGCGACCGGTGGGGAGCGCGGCGGTCCTCGGCGGCAGCCTCGCCTTCGCGAGCCAGGCGTCGAAGGCCGAGGACCTCGCCCGGGCCGCGGACGCCGCGGCGAAGGACCTCGCGGCCCGGATCGCCGCCATCCCCCGGGACGCCGGCGGCCTCGACCGCTACCGGGCCGTGGCGGAGCTGACCCTGATGCAGCTCCGCATCGTCCGGCTGAACCTCCTCCTCTTCGCCGGCTTCTGCCGCGAGGCCGGCCCGGACCTCGCCGCCGGGGAGTGCGGGCCGCCGCCGGAGGTGCCGTTCTACGCCTCCGGGAGCCAGTTCGTGGGCATCGGCTACTCGAACTTCTCCCTGTGCCACGGCCTCCGGCCCTTCCGGGAGGTACGGCTCCCCGGCGGCGAGGCGGTGAAGCGGGAGATCCTCGCCCTCGAGCCGCTGCTCGACGAGTACCTCGCCCGGTACGACCGCACCCCCTTCGGCATGGCGATCCGGAAGTCGGGGCTCGCGCGGTTCACGTTCACCGTACGCGGGACGCCCGTGCCGCTGCCGGACCGCAAGGTCCCGACCTCCGCGAAGGATGACGTGCCGACGGAGCGCGACCGGCCGGACCGCGGGGGAGGAGGCTCCTCCGGCTCCGGCGGCACGGCGACCGGCGGTGACTAGCCCGCTTTTCCCACCGGGCGCGCGGAGCGCAGAAGCACATCTCGCGCGCCAGGCGGCCCCGACGCGTACGGATGACCTGCGACTTCCGGACACCCTGTCCTGAGCGAGAGATCGTCGTTCAGGCCAAGGAGAGACGAGGAGGTGACCTTGATCGGTCAGCGACGAGGAACGACGCCGGCATGGACGACGAGATCCGCTCAGGACCGCGCGATCCGGTGGGAAATGCGGGCTGGAATGCGGCTCCTCGGCCCGGTCCTGCTCATCGTCCTCGCGGCTTCGGCCGCGGCGCAGGACGACCTCCCGGGCCTGGTCCGCGACCTCGGCTCTCCGGAGGTCCAGAAGCGGAGTGCCGCGCTCACCGCGCTCCAGCAGCGAAAGGACCCGCGGATCGTCCCCCTCCTCCTCGCCGCGATCCCGGAGTTCGACCTGCTCGGCCGGTACTACGCCATGCTGGTGCTGGATTCCTGCCCGGCGGAACTCGCGCAGAAGGCCGCCCGGTCGCTCGCCTCCACAGACGATCCCTACCTCCGGGTCGCCGCCGGGACGATCCTCCTTCGGGCCGGCGAGGACCGTGCGGCGGACCTCGTGGCGAAGGGGCTCCGGGCGGAGGGAGTGGAGGCGCAGGCGCGCCTCTTCATGATGTACCGGCTGCACGGCATCGACCACCCGAAGGTGCTTGCGGCGATCCGGGAGTTCGTGCGGAAGGGCGAGGAGGTGTCGCTGCTCGGGCAGGCCCTCGACCTGCTCGTCGTCCGGCCGGACCGCGACGCCGCGGCGCTCTGCGAGAGGCTCGTCGTCGAGGAGGACCGGGCCGGTGTGCGCGCGATGGCGCTCGCGTGGCTCTACCGCACGGGCCGGACGGAGCGCGCCGCGGACCTCGCGAGGGAGATCGCCGCCGGCGGGATGGACGTGAACGAGTTCTTCCGGGTGAAGAACCTGCTGTGGGCGGCGTCGCGCGTGGACGAGGTGATCCTCGACGCGCTGGTCTCGATGGTGGAGAGGGAGAAGGACAACGTCTCGGTCCTCCAGTCGGCGGTGGACCTCCTCGCGAAGTACCGGCACCGGAAGGCGATCCCGCTTTTCCGGGAGCTGCTCTCCCACGAGAACCGTTTCCTCGCGAAGGCGGCGTTCGAGGCACTGGCCGGCATCCCCGGGGCGCTGGACGCCGCGCTGCTCCTGCCGATGCTCGGGGCCGAAGACGCCGACCGCCGGCTGTGGGCCGCGGACGCGCTGCGGCGGCGGGACGACGACGCGGGGCTCTCCGCGGTGATCGGCGTCCTCGACACGGGCACGCCGAACCAGCGGCAGGACGCGGCGCGGATCCTCGGCGGCTTCCGGGTCGGAGCCGCCGTGGAGCCACTGCTTTCGGCGATGGACGACGAGGACCAGACCGTGCGGATGCAGGCGGGGAATTCCCTCGGCTCGGTCTTTCGCGCTCTCTTCCCGTACCGCCGCGTCGACTTCGCCTCGGTGGGCTGGGCCTACAACGCCCCCCCCGCCGCCCGATCCGCCGCTCTCCTGAAGATCCGCGCCTGGTGGGAAGCCGTTTCGAAGTAGGTCCCCGACGACAGGTTCAAGCAGTACTTCCTCGACCGGGAGCCGCGGGGGCCAATGCAGCATTCCGACTGCGGTGGTTCGTTGAGGCGGCGGTGACACTCCGCCTTTGTCCACTCCGGATCCCCGTTGTCCGGTCAATCTCGAGGTGGGTCCGGGGCCAGACCACCATCACATCCCCCTCGATCGACCTGTCTTTGTAGTCCCGCTGCCGGCGAGAACTGTGATGGCCCGCATGATGTTGTGCGCCAAGGCGAACAGGAGCATCGCCGCGAGGGCCTTCGCCGTGCCGCGCACGGGGAACTGTCTGAGCCCGCGGATCCCGCAGACCACAGGAGCCGTGCGGGAGGAAACGGCAGGACGGTTCACACGCCGGCGGGGCGAAGAGGATCGAGACCGGCGTGGCGAGGAGCGCCGCCGTCCCCGCGAGGGGGCCGTCCGCACCCAGGAGGCCGCAGAGGAGGAGGGGGGGCCGGCTGCCGGTCCGCGAGCCGCCCGCCCGCCGCGTACCCCGCGGGGAGCGCGGCGAGGACCACGGCGATCACGTCAGTGAAGAGGTGGGTGGTGGAGCCGAAGAAGGGCTGGAGCACGCGGATGGCGGTCTTCCCCACGATCATCACCGCCGCGCCGGAGCAGAAGACCGTGGCGAGGAGGAACCCCCTCCCGCTCTGCCCGTGCCGCCCCGGATCCGCGTCCATGGCGAGTAGCCACGACGCCCGGCGCGCTCCCCCTCGCCCGCGGGGAGGGTGCCGGTTGCCTGTTTTCCGGAAGTTGCCAGGTTGACAACGTCCCCAGGAGCCTGCGATAAGATACGGCCTGCGGGAACCGTTTGCTGGCGCTCTGCTGCCGTGCGGCGGGCACGAGGATCCCGGGAAGGCCCGTCACGGTGGAGGGCGCGCCGACGAGCGCCGAGAGGCACTCGATCCAGATTGGGCTGATCCGGAGGGTATGCACGTGCGACCCGCTGACCTCCGTTCGCCAGGGCGCGGAGGGGAGGGTGATCGCCCTCTTCGCCGCGATTCCGTGGTGCTCCGCGGCATTCCCGATCATCCGGAGCCGCTACCTCCGGGGGCATCCGCTCCGCCCAGCCACGCGAGATTCCGTGAGGCGAAGGAACAACCAGAAAGGGAGCGTCATGGCGAGCATCATGAGACTTCGTCCGCCGGCCGGTGAAATGGACCGCATCCTGAATGTGGATCAGCGGGTAGGTCCTCTCCGGGACTGTCCGAACCTCCCCGGCGACGTGGAAGCGGTCCAGCGTCTGGTTGCCCTGGCCGTAACCGAGTTCGCCTCCGGAAGCGGCTTCCCCCTGCCCCAGCCAACAGGCCGGTTCGATGTACTGACGGGCTTCTACGTCTACCACCTGCAGGCCCGACAACAGGCCCGCTACCGGACGGTCGTGGTGGATGGTGTGGTTTCCCCTGCCCGCGGCAGCGTCTACGGTGGAGGCATCTGGACGATCGTGAACTTCAACAACATCGTGTTCCTCCACAACCGTCCGGAGTGGGAAGCCCTTCTTCGGCGTTTCGCCAACCGCCCGGCGGATTCGTGATGCCCGCAATGCAGGGAGCGTGGCCTTCGGCGCATGGACAGTGCGCGGACGGCCGATCCTCCCCCGCGTCGACCGCCTCTCAGCGGGTGTTCATACATCAGGAGGCCCGCCGCGTTTCCTCTGACGCCTCCGGACTGGCGAAACGAGCTTCGTTCATCAACACTCTCTCGCGGCGGCGAGCCGTTTCGGGTGTCTCCCGAGTTTCCTGATTTGCCCGCCGGTCGCTCCGTCGGGCGCTCCGTGAGCGACGAATGGGCCGGACGCCGCGACCGATCAGGCAGGTTGTTCGGGAGGCCGCGCGCGACCCCCGGCCGAAGCGCGAGGTGCTGATCGGGGCGCTCCCGGAGAGGACGGGCCCCATGATGGACCACGAGGACGTGAACGGCTTCTGCATTCACCTGGCAGCCCGTCGTCGTAAGACCTCATGCGCACGGAGGCCCCTCGGCGACGGGTTGCCATCACCCCGGCGGAGCGTGCTCGATGAAGGTGGCCAGCCAGCCCACGCGCTGGCCCTCGGGCGTGCGGATCAGGCGGAAGCGGTATCTCCGGCCGCTCTCCTCCCGCTCGATCGGCGGATCTCCGGTCGTCTCCTCGCGGGGCAGGGAGGGAGAGGCCGCCGCCAGGGCCGCGAGCGGGGTATCCTCCTCGGCGAGGGAACTCGCGACGAGTTCCCCGGAGAGCAGGAAGAGCGCGACCGGTTCCGGCCACGAGGCGACGAGTCCCCGCAGCGCGAGGCGCTCCTCGAGGAGCCGGGACCTCATGGCGGTCTCGGACTCCTGGCTCTGGTCGAGGAGTGCGTTCAACTGCTCCGCCACCACGCCGAGTTCGTCGTTGCGGACCGGGATCGCCCGCCGCCGGCGGTTTCCCCCGGCGATGGCCACGGCCACGGACTTGAGATCGGCAAGCCGGTCCAGGAGATCCCGGCGGAGGGAGCGGGAGAGGAGAC
>JALOQY010000508.1 GCA_025459285.1 Planctomycetota bacterium
CTTCGCCTCGCGGGTCGGCGGAGGGGCGAAGGTCACCCAGGGCTGCGGCGCCCCCCACGGGATGACGCCGGTCGTCCAGTGCGACGGGCGCGTCTACCCGTGCATCTATCGGGTGGGCATGGAGAGGTTCCTCCTCGGCAACGTGCTCGAGGAGGACTTCCCGAAACCCGGGGTGTGCGACTGGATGGTGCGTGCGCTCCACGTGGACCATCTCGAGGGGTGCGCGGGCTGCCAGTGGCGCTACATGTGCGGCGGGAATTGCCCGATGCTCCGATTCACGGTCCTCGAAAACAAGGCGATCAGCCCGCGGGTCGCGGAGTATACGAGGGCCATCATGTGCGACTACCCGAGGAGGGTCTTCGAACTCCTCCTCTGGGAGAAGGGCCGCGACGCGGCGGCGAAGCACGAGCGTTCCTCGTCGACCGAGGCGGCCGACCGAGGCCGGATCTGTTAGGAGAGCGGCGCGTGGAAGACGAGAAGAAGGCCCCGGAGCTCCCGGACCCCGTCACCAGGCGGGGTTTCCTCGGCCGGATCGGCAAGGCGGCGCTGATCACCGCGTCCTACGCCGTGTTCGCGGTGATGGGCGGGACGGCCTGCGCGCCCTGCGAGGACTGCTGCACGAGCTGCACCGGCACCTGCACGGGCTGCACCTCGGACTGCACCGGCTGCACCTCGGGCTGTACGGGCTGCACGTCCTGCACGAGCTGCACGGACTGCATCGCATGCACGAGCTGTACGAGCTGCACGTACTGGAACACCTGCGGGCGCAACTGATCGGCGGCCGCACCATGACCCGTCTTCGGCCCGGACGCCGGTGAGACCGACGCTCTTCACTCTCGGCGGAGCCGCGGTCCGCTCCTACCACTTCTTCCTCGTCGTGGCGTTCCTCGCGGCCTTCGGCCTCTTCCTCCTCGAGGTCCGGAGGCGCCGCCTCCAAACGGGGATCGCGCTCGATCTCGCGCTCTTCGGCCTCTTCGCGGCGGTCGTGGGTGGAAAGGCGCTCTACCTGCTCGCGCACCTCGGCCGGCCGCGATCGATCGGGACCCTGCTCGCGGAGGGCTGGTCGGGACCGGGGCTGCTCCTCGGCGCGCTCTCGGGCTTCGCGCTCTTCGTCCGCCACCGGAGACTCGATGGCTTCACATGGGCGGACGCGGCGGCCCCGTCGCTCGCGCTCGCGGAGACGATCGCGCGGATCGGCTGCTTCCTGACAGGCTGCTGCCACGGGGTGCCGGGGGACGTGGTCTTCGCGGTCGTCTTCACCGCCTCGGAGGTCGCCCCCCTCCACGTTCCCCTGCACCCCACCCAGCTCTACCACCTGCTCCTGAGTCTCGGAATCCTCGTCTTCCTCCTTTTCCGGCGGAAGCGGACGCGGTACACGGGGGAGCTCGCTGTCTCGTTCGCGGTCCTCTTCGCGGTCGCCCGGGGGTTCGTCGACTTCTTCCGGGCGGACGCGCTCCACCTGGCGCAAAGCCCGCTCTCCGTGGTGCAGATCGTCGCGGTGGTCGTGGCCGTGGCCGGCCTCCTCCTGCATCGCCGGCTCCTGCGGACCCGGGGCGGCGCGCACCCGCCGCGGGAAGCCTGACGGCCGGCCCCTCAGGCGCGGCGTCCCGGACGGCGGAGCGGGACATCGAGGATGCGGCGGTCCGCGAGGCAGCCTCCCCCGCACGTGCCCGCCCGCCGCTCCGGGCAGGCCGGGCACTCCTCGAACAGGAACCGCCCTTCGCCGTCGCGCCGGATCGCCTCGCGGAAGAAGGCCTCGAGCTGGTCAGCGTGGTCGAAGTCCCGCAGGCGAACGACCCTCGCGGGGTCCTCGCGGTTGAAGCAGTGGCTCACCCGGAGATCGACGTCCACCGTGAGGTTGGTCGGCTCGCATCCACCGAGCACGCAGTTCGACCGCCGGAGCACCTCGCGCTGCTTCTCGTCGAAGAGACAGGGGAGGAAGCCGCAGTCGTAGACGAGCATGATCCCGAGTTCCGTTCCGGCCCGGTCGACGAGCCGGACGAGCCGGTCCGTCTCCCCGGGGATCTCCTCGTACGCGAGCACGTCGGGACTGGCCGTGCGCCCGGACTGGTGGGCGAAGACGAAGCGGAGGCCGATCACCGGGAACTCCCGGGCCAGATCGAGAAGCCAGTCGAGGTCCTGCCCGACGCGATGGATGTTCACCCCGAGGAGCGCCTTCTCGCCAAGGGCGGCGAGGTTGGCGCGGAGGGTCGCCCACCTCTCCGCCGTGCAGGCGGACGGCTCGTTCACGTTCAGCAGCAGCGAATCGAACCGGTCCAGGCGCGAGACAAGGTGCGAACGGATCCGCTCCCCGAAGAGGCCGTTCGAGAGGATGCCGACCCGGAAGCCCCCGGCGATCGCGAGGTCCAGGAGCTCCGGGAACCGCCGATGCAGCGTGGGCTCTCCTCCCGCCAGATGGAAGGAGGTGTGGCCGGACCGGCCGAGGAAGGCGAGGACCGTCCGGAAGTCCTCGATCCCCATCTCCCGCGGTGTCGGGCTCTCCGCCATGTAGTGCCGCGCGAAGCAGCAGGGGCAAGAGCTGTCGCACCGGTCGATGACGAGCAGGTTCACCCTCGCTACACCAGACCGAGGGCGCGGTGGCGGGTGGCGATCGTGTCGGCCAGGCGATCCACCGCGGCGCACTCCCCGGGAGTCGGCGAGCCCCGGCGGTCCGGGGCTTGAGGGCGTTCACGAGGTACGCCGCGGAGACCGCGAGCGGGTGCGGGCCGTTGAGGACCGTGGGCGTGCCGAGGACGACCGTGGCGGCGTCCACGAGCCCCATGGCGAGCTTCCCGATGTCGGTGACCGCGAGGTTCATCCGATCGACGGCGACCCCCCGCGTGACAAGGGAGCGCACCATGCAGTCGACGAGGATCCGCGTGCTGTCGTGCATCGAGGCGAAGGCGAGGAGGACGCGGTTTCGGGGCTTGTCCCCGGTCCACGCCTCGTAGTCCGCGAGGATCGCTTCCGGCCGGTCATGCACGGGGCCGTGGCTCGGGGCGATGATCCGGGGGGCGAGGCCGCGGGCGGTCTCCACGTGCTTTCGCACGAACTTCGCGAAGGGCATCATGATCTCGGCGTAGTACCGTTTCGCCGCCTCGTGGACCCGGCCGGGATCGGCGGAGGCGTAGAGTTCGCTCGTGGCGAGGTGGCTGCCGAAGAGGTCGCAGGGGAAGAGGATCCCGTCCTCCGGGAGGAACGCCGACATCGTCTCCGGCCAGTGGACCCACGGGGTCATGAGGAACCGGAGCGTCCTGCCGCCGAGGTCGAGCGTCTCCCCCTCGGCGACCGTCCGGACCCGCGCCGGATCGAGGCCGAGCAGGCTCCCGAGCATCCCCGCGGCCTTTCCGGAGCAGAGCACCGTCGCCCCGGGGAACCGCTCGAGCACCCTCGGGATCGAGCCGGAGTGGTCCTGCTCCGCGTGCAGCGAGACGAGGTAGTCGAGGCGCCCGACGTGTTGCAGCTCCGCGAGGAGGCGGTCCCCCATCGAGGGCTCGACGGTATCGATGAGCGCCGTCTTCGCCGCCCCCTCGACGAGGTAGCAGTTGTAGCTCGTGCCGTCCGGGAGGGGGATCAGGGAGTCGAAGAGCCGGTTGTCCCAGTCCACCGCCCCGAGCGCCCGCACACCCGCCGCCAGTTCACGTCCGAACATCGTGGGTCCTCCCTGGTTGCGCCGGTCGAAGCCTACCTCGCGCCGGACGCCCCACGAAGCAGGAACGCCCGACAGCAAGACGACCATGGCGCGTTCCCGGATCCAAGCTGGCAGCCCATCGAGGGGGGGGCGGCCAGGCCGGATCGATGAGGCCGCCCGCGGCACCGGCAGGCGGCTACGGCGCGTTGATCGAGAACCGCATGAACTGCACGCGCAGGTAGCTGGAGGGATCGTCGCTCTGATCACGGCTCATGGCACCGCGGAACTGCTCGATGGTCTCGAAGCCGTGGCGGCCCATCCACTCCTCCACCTCGCCGAGGATCTTCCGGAGGTGGGAGAGGTCCTGCTTGTAGAGGACGGAGCAGACCTGCGTCGCCGCCGCTCCCGCGAGGAGCTGCTTGATGACCCCCGCACCGTCGTGGATGCCGGTGGTGGCGGCGAGGTCGCAGCCGGCGCTCTTCACGAGCAGCGAAATCCACCGGAGCGACTCCACGATCTCCTCGGGGCTGCTGAAGGAGCCCGCGGGGATGAGCCGGAAGTTCTCGATGTCGAAGTCGAGCCGGTAGAAGCGGTTGAAGAGGACGAGCCCGTTCACCCCGGTCCGCGACAGCCGGCCGAGGAACTCCGCGAGGCCCGAGAAGTACGTCCCGACCTTGAGCGCGATCGGGATCTTCACCTGGGCGCGGACCTCCCGCACGATGTCGAGGTAGGCCTGCTCGTAGGAGCGGCCGTCGCGGTTCGCGTCGCACGGGAGGAGGAAGATGTTCAGTTCGAGGCCGTCCGCCCCGGCGACCTCGGCCCGCTTCGCGAACTCCGTCCACGAGCCGCCCCGGTCGCAGTGGACCGAAGCGAGCACCGGGACCCGGAGGGCCTTCTTCGCCCCGCGGATCAGCTCGAGGTACTCCCCCACGGCGTGCTCGCGCCCGTAGCTCGAGATGTAGTCCATGGCCTCGGAGTGGCCCATCGACGGCGCGCTGGCCTCGGCGAGCCCCTCGACCTCGCGCTCGATCTGCTCCTCGAAGATCGACTTCAGCACGACGGCCCCGGCGCCCGCGTCCTCGGCCTTGCGGAGGCGCTCGAGGGACTGGGTCAGCCCGGAGCTGCCGACGATGAGGGGATTGCGCAGGACGAGGCCCATGTATTTCGTGGTGAGATTCGGCACGGAAAGCCTCCTCGGGTTGTCGGCGGGTGAGTCTACTTCAGGGCTTTTCCCGGGCGCAGGTTGAAATGGAGGCCGCGACAACCGAGAATCAGGGCGTGAGCGTCCTCACCTGCGACCTCTGTCCGAAGGCCTGCCGGATTGCCCCCGGCCAGAGCGGAGAGTGCCGGATCCGCGTGAATCTCGACGGGTCGCTCCGCGCCGTCACGTACGGCCGGCCCTGCTCGGTCCACGTGGATCCGATCGAGAAGAAACCGCTCTACCACTTCCTGCCGGCGACGCCGATCCTGTCCCTCGCCACGGTGGGCTGCAACCTCCACTGCCGGAACTGCCAGAACCACGAGATCTCCCAGGCGAACCCG
>JALOQY010000176.1 GCA_025459285.1 Planctomycetota bacterium
GCCCTCGCCGCCCCGCCGGCGAAGTAGCCGCGCCGCCCGCTCCCGGGGTGGAAGATTTACTCTGAGTAAGTTTTCCCGGTTTTTGCCGGGCGGGAGGGGGGGCACCGGGGCATCCTTGACCGGGCATGGACACCGGCCCGGCGCGTGCTTCCCGGCTCTTCGCCCTCGGCGGCGCGGCGCTCTTCGCCGCGCTGGCCATGTGGGCAGCGTGGCGGCTGTCTCCCACGATCGACGAGCGGGACCACATCGCCTTCGGCCGGGAAGTCCTCGCCGGGACGTGCCGGCAGGCCTCGATGCAGAAGATGGCGGTCACGGCGCTGAACGCCGCGCCCCAGGCTGCCGCGGACTCTCTCGGGATCCGCCTCTCGCCGCGGGAAGCCCTTTTCGTCGCACGGCTCCCCACCATCCTCGCCGCCGTCCTCCTGCTCCTGCTCGTGCGGGCCGTCGCGGCACGGCGATACGGCCGGGCGGCGGGCGACTTCGCGCTCTTCCTTGCCGTCTTCTGCCCGACGACCCTGGCCCACGGCAGCCTGGCCACGAACGACCTCTTCGCCGCCGCCTCCATGTTCGGCGCGGTCCTCGCCTTCGAGACGTGGCTCAGGCGCCGGACCTGGCAATGGTGGGCGGCGTCCGCCTTCGCCGCCGCCCTTGCCCTCCTCTCGAAGCAGACGGCGCTGCTTCTGCCGGCGGCCTGCCTGGTCATGGTCGCGCTCGTCCGGCGCGCGGGGCCCGCCCCGGACCGCGCCTTCCCCGCCCGCGCGGCACGCGCCGTCCTCGGAACCACCTTGTATGTGGCGGTGGTCCTCCTTGCCGTCAACGCCGCCTACGCCTTCCGCGGCTCCTTCCACACGGTCGCCGAGTACCGCGGCTTCGTCAACGGCCTCGAGGAGTCGCGCGTCTACACCACGCTGGCGGACCACGCGGGCGCCCTTCCGGTCCCCCTGCCCAAGGCGTTCGCCGAGGGTATCGCCGCCGGCGCCCTGATGAACAAATGGGGCACGGGTCACCCGCCGGTCTACCTCCTCGGCGAGTTGAACCAGAAGGGCTTTCGGCATTACTACGCCGTGGCGGCGGCACTCAAGTGGCCGCTCCCGTTCCTGCTGGTGCTGGTCGCGAGCCTCCTCGCGCTTCTCCCGCGCGCGGCGCGGAGTCGCTGGCGGCGGGAGACGGTCCTCCTCCTCCCCCCGCTCCTCGTCTTCGTCTTCCTGTCGTTCACCACGGCCCAGATCGGGGTGCGCTACCTCCTGCCGATGCTCCCGTTCCTCCACGTCTTCTGCGGTGGCGCCCTGGCCCGGGCCTTCGCGCGCGGGCGCACCCTCCGCGCGGGGATCCTCCTCCTCGGCGTCTGGCAGGTCGTCTCGGTCCTCTCGTACCACCCGCACCAGATCGCGTACTTCAACGAGATCGTCCCGGACCGCCGCCTGAGCTGGCGCTATCTCGCGGATTCGAACCTCGACTGGGGCCAGAACCGCCGCGACCTCGAGGAGTACCTCTCGGCGAACCGCGGCCGGCCGATCCACTTCCGGCCCCCGCAACCGGTCTCCGGCACCGTCCTCGTGGACGCCAACTCGCTCACCGGCACCACCTGCCCTCCGGAGGTGTACGCGTGGCTCCGGCGCGGTCCCCCGCCCGTCCGCCACGTGGCCTACTCCTGGCTCGTCTTCGAGGTCCCGCCCGGGGACCCGGCGGACCGCTGACCGACAAGCGTGGGCCGGGGGCCCCGTGGCCCGCTAGAATCCCGCCTTTCCCGCACCCAAAGGACCGAGTTTGCTCTGGACGATCCTGCTGCTCTTCGGGCTGGCCGCCGCCGCACCCCTCGTCGCGAAGTTCGCGAAGGGGGCGTCGGGCTGGCTGCTCGCGGCGGGGCCCGCGGCCATCCTGTTCGCCTATCTCGCCCAACTGCCGATCCTGCCCGGCGAGAGCCGAAGCGAGGTGTGGGAGTGGGTTCCGGGTCTCGGGGTCGAGCTGCGCTTCGTCCTCGACGGCCTCTCCGCGACCTTCACGCTGCTGATCACCGGCATCGGCGCCCTGGTGCTGGTCTACGCCGGCGGGTACATGGCGGGGAAGGCGAAGCTGGGGCAGCTTCTCTCGTACCTCCTCCTGTTCCTCGGCTCCATGCTCGGGCTGGTCCTCTCCGACAACACGATCGCGCTCTTCGTCTTCTGGGAGCTGACCAGCATCTCGTCCTACCTCCTCATCGGGCTCGACCACGAACGCGAGAGCGTCCGGTCCGCCGCGCTGAAGGCGCTGCTGGTCACCGGCGGCGGCGGCCTCCTCCTCCTCGGCGGGTTCGTGCTCCTCGGCATCGCCGCCGGCGACCTGGGACTGAAGGGCGCCGACGCCTTCTCGATTTCGGCGCTCGCGGACCTCGACCTCAGCGCCCACGGCCTCTACCCGGCCATCATGGTGCTCGTGGCGATCGGCGCGTTCACCAAGTCGGCCCAGGCTCCGTTCCACTTCTGGCTGCCCCAGGCCATGGCCGCTCCCACCCCGGTGAGCGCCCTCCTGCACTCCGCCACGATGGTGAAGGCCGGCATCTTCCTCCTCGCGCGCCTCCACCCCGCGCTCGGCGGGACCGACCTGTGGACGGCGCTGCTGGTCCCGGTGGGCGCCGTCACCATGCTCGGCGCGGCGATCACCGCCCTCGGCCAGCGGGACAAGAAGCGCATCCTCGCCTACTCCACGGTCAGCGTGCTCGGCATCCTCGTGACGCTCCTCGGCGCGGGCACGGTGGTGGCGATCGAGGCGGCCGTCGTGCTCCTCGTGGCCCATGCCTTCTACAAGGCGGCCCTGTTCATGGTGGCGGGCAACGTCGACCACGGAGCGGGCACGCGGGACGTTACGCTCCTGTCCGGCCTCCGGAAGGCCATGCCGTTCACCTTCGCCGCCGGCGCCGTCGCGGCGCTCAGCATGGCCGGCGCTCCGCCCATGTTCGGCTTCGTGGGCAAGGAGCTCTTCTACGGGAAGCTCGTGACCGCGGAGGCGCGGAGCACGCTCCTCATCCTCGTCGCCGTGGCGACGAACGTGGCCCTCGTGGCGGCGGCGCTCCTCGTGGCGCTGCGCCCCTTCGTCGGCTCCTCCGCCGGCGTGGCGAAGAACGCCCACGAGGTTTCCGCCCCCATGCTCGTCGGCCCGCTGATCCTCGCCGCGGCGGGCCTCTTCGTGGGGCTCTTCCCCGACGTCTTCGACGCCACCCTCGGCTCGGCGATGGCCACCGCGATCGCCGGCCAGCGGGTCGACATGCACCTCGCGCTCTGGCACGGACTCAACCCCACGGCGCTCGGAGTGATGGGCCTCAGCGCGGCGACGCTCGTGCTCGGCGCCATGGTCTATCACCGGACGAGGCGGCTGCTCGCCCCCCTGGCTGAAGCGCTCTCGCGCCTGCGCGCCATCGGGCCGGAGACGTGGTACGAGAAGGGCCTCGCCGGTCTCGTCACCGGCTCGGACCGCGTCACCCGGGGCATCCAGACGGGGTACCTCCGCCATTACGTGCTCGCGGTGGTCGTCGCCGCCGTCGTGCTCGCCGCGCCGCCTCTCCTGCGGAGCCTGCCCGGCGCGGCCCCCCTCTTCCCGGAGGCTCCCCGGCCCCACGAGGCCCTGCTCGTGGCGGTGGCGGCGGCGTCCGCCGTGGCCGCGATGGTCCTCCGCTCCCGCACCGCCGCCATCGCCGCCCTGGGCGCCACGGGGGCGGTCATCGCCATGCTCTTCCTCCTCTTCTCCGCGCCGGACCTCTCCATCACCCAGATCATGGTGGAGACGCTCTCGGTGATCCTCCTCGTGCTCGTCCTCTCGAGGCTCCCGCGCCTCGTCACGCGTTCGTCCCGGTCGCGGCGGATCGCGGACCTCGCGGTGGCCACGCTCGCCGGCGGCACGATGGCGCTGCTCGCCATCGCCGCGACGACCGTCTCCCTCGACCCGGAGGCCGCCCGGTTCTTCGCCGCGGCGAGCTACACCGAAGCCCAGGGCCGCAACGTGGTGAATGTCGTCCTCGTCGACTTCCGGGCCCTCGACACGATGGGCGAGATCTTCGTCGTGGCGGCGGCGGGTTTCGGGATCCACGCTCTGCTCCGGCTCGCGCCGGAGACGGGGGGGGCGGCATGAGCTCCGTCATCCTCCGCACCGCCACGCGCCTGCTCCTCCCGCTGCTCCTCGTCTTCTCGGCGTTCATCCTCCTGCGCGGGCACAACGAACCGGGAGGCGGTTTCATCGGCGGCCTGCTCTCCGCGGGCGCGCTTTCGGCCTATGCCCTCGCCTGGGGGCCGGCGGAGGCCCGACGCGTCCTCCGCGTGGACCCTCGGACACTGCTCGGGGCGGGCCTCCTGTGCGTGTGCGCAGCGGCGTTCGCCGGCATCGCGGCGGGCCGGGAAGTCCTCACCGGGCTCTGGGCCCCCTTCGAAGTCCCCGGCCTCGGCAAGGTCTCCACCGTGCTGCTCTTCGACCTCGGGGTCCACCTCGGCGTCGTGGGCGCGACACTTTCGATCCTCTTCAACCTGGGGGAGGACTGATCGGTGGCCGGCCTCCTCGCGATCCTCGTCGGCGTGCTCTTCGGCGCAGGCGTCTACCTCCTGCTCCGGCGGAGCCTGATCCGGCTCATCTTCGGACTCGCCCTGATCTCCCACGCCGTGAACCTGCTGGTCTTCACGACGGGCGGCCTCGTCCGGGGCAACCCGCCTCTCGTGCCCCCGGAGGCGCAGGTCCCGCCCGCGGGCCACGCCGACCCGATCCCCCAGGCCCTGGTCCTCACGGCCATCGTGATCGGCTTCGGGCTGCTCGCCTTCACCTGCGTTCTCGTGAAGCAGGTCGTGAAGACACTCGGGACCGACGACACCGACTCGATGAGGGCGAACGAAGAATGAGCCTCCTGCCCGCCCTCCCCGTGCTGGTGCCCTTGTCCGCCGCGGCCCTGTCCTTCGCGGCGTGGAAGCGCCTCGCCGTCCAGCAGGCGATCGGAGTCGCGGGAACCGGAGGGCTCCTGGCCGCGGGCGTCGCGCTCCTCGCGAAGACGGCGGGGGGCGCCGTGCTGGTCCTTCCCGTGGGGGGCTGGCCGGCCCGGTTCGGCATCGCCCTCGCCGCCGACACGCTGTCCGCGATCATGGTGCTCCTCGCCGGGCTCATGGGGCTCGCGGTGGCCGTCTACGCGCTTGCCGACGTGGACCGCCCGCGCAAGGCCTTCGGCTTCTACCCCTTCCTGCACCTGATGCTGGCCGGCGTCGCGGGCTCCTTCGTCACCGCCGACATGTTCAACATGTACGTCTGGTTCGAGGTCATGCTGCTCGGCAGCTTCGTGCTCCTGGCGCTGGGGGGCGAGCGCGACCAGATGGCAGGGGCCATGAAGTACGTGACCCTGAACCTCATCGGGTCGGCCCTGTTCCTCTCGGCCGCCGGCGTCCTGTACGCCGTCACGAAGACGCTGAACATGGGCGAGGTCTCGACGCGGCTCGCGCTGATCGCCGGACACCACCCCCACCTCGTCCTCGCCCTCGGGGCACTCTTCCTCACGAGCTTCGCGATCAAGGCCGGGCTCTTCCCCTTCACCTTCTGGCTGCCGGCGAGCTACGCGACGCCCCCGGTCGCGGTCTCCGCCGTGTTCGCCGGGCTCCTCACGAAAGTCGGGGTCTACGCGCTACTTCGGACTTTTACGGTCGTGTTTCCGGTCATGGAGCGCAATTTCCGGATCCTGCTCCTCCTCGCGGGGATCACCATGGTCCTCGGCGTCCTCGGGGCCGTGTCACGCTTCGAGATCCGGAAGATCCTCTCCTTCCACATCATCAGCCAGATCGGCTACATGGTGGCGGCCCTCGGCCTGTCGATCTCCCCCGACCCGGAGATCCGGAGGCTGGCCCTCGCCGGCGCGGTCTTCTACATCGCCCACCACATCGTGGTGAAGACGAACCTCTTCCTCGTGGGCGGCGTGATCCGAAGACTGACGGGGAGCTTCGACTTGAAGCGGACCGGCGGGCTCGCGAAGAGCGCGCCGTGGCTCGCGGTCCTCTTCCTGATCCCCGCCCTTTCGCTGGCCGGCGTGCCGCCGCTCTCGGGCTTCTGGGCGAAGCTCATGGTGATCCGGGCGGGCCTCTCCGCCGGGGAGTGGCTCCTCGTCGCGGCCGCCATCGCCGCCGGCCTCCTCACGCTGATCAGCATGGTGAAGATCTGGAACGAGGCATTCTGGAAGCCCGCCCCCTCCCCGGCGCCGCACCCGCGACCGGGGCGCGGGACACTGCTCGCCATGACCGCTCCGATCGCGGTGCTCGCCCTGGTCACGGTCCTCATCGGCCTCTGGCCCCAGCCGCTCCTCGACGTCGCGGGGCGGGCGGCGGACCAACTCCTCGACCCGGCGGGCTGGGCGAAGGCCGTCGCCGGAGATCTCCGATGAACGCCTTCCTCGCGAACATGCTGCTCGCCATCGCCTGGGCCGCCCTGCTCGGGCGGATCGACCTTGGCAACCTCGCCTTCGGCTTCCTCCTCGGATACCTCACGCTGGCCTGGGTCGGCAGTGTGCCGGGCTCCCGTGCTTACGTGTCGCGCCTGCCGCGGGCGGCTGGCCTGCTCCTGTTCTTCCTCTGGGAACTCGTGCTCTCCACGCTCCGGGTCGCCCTCGACGTGGTCACGCCCCACCCCATGCGCCGGCCGGGCGTCGTGGCCATCCCCCTCGACGCCCGGACCGATCTGGAGATCACGCTCCTCTCGAGCCTCATCACGCTGACCCCGGGATCGCTCAGCCTCGACGTCTCGGAGGACCGGAGGTATCTCTACGTCCACGCCATGTTCCTCGACGACCCCGAGGAGTTCCGGCGCGGGATCAAGGAGGGATTCGAGCGGCGCGTACTGGAGCTTCTCAGGTGACCGCGCCGCCGCTGCTCGTGGAGGTGCTCCTCACCGCGATCGCCGCGGCGTTCCTCCTCGCATTCGTCCGGATCGTGATCGGACGAAGCCTTCCGGACCGCGTTGTCGCCATCGACCTCATGTTCACCGCGGCGGTGGCCGCGGCCGGCCTCGTGTGCCTCGCGAGCGGGCGCGTCGTCTTCCTCGACGTCGCCGTGGTCATCGCGTTGATCTCCTTCGTCGGCACCGTGGCGTTCGCCGCGTACCTGGAGCGGCAATACCCCGGAGGGGGGCGCTGATGGACACGCTTCTGTGGTACGTCGCGGGGAGTCTCGCCGCTCTGGGCACGCTCTTCGTCCTTCTCGCCGCGGTCGGCATCCTTCGCATGCCCGACCTATTCACCCGGATGCACGCCTCTTCCAAGGCGGCCACGCTCGGCGCGATCCTCGTCCTTTCGGCGGTGGCGGTCCGCTCCGGGGACGCGGCGGTCATCGTCCGCGTGGTGCTGATCTGCCTCTTCCTGTTCCTCACCGCTCCGGTGGCGGCCCACGTGATCGCCCGCGCCGCGACGCGCACCGGCGTCCCCCTCTCCGACGAAACCGTCCTCGACGAGCTCTCCGAGCACCGGAAAATCCGGGAAGAATGACCCAGGGTCAATCTTCCCGGATTTTCTGCTCGGCGGCGGCGAGGCGGGCGCGGCACTCCGCGATCCGCCCGGCGAGCACGCGGGCCGTCTCCCGCGCCCGCTCCGGCTGCCCGCCCTTCCCGTCGGCGCGGGTGGCGGCCTCGCAGCGGGTCTGGAGGTCGGTGAAACCGGCCAACGCCTTCCGGAAGCTCTCGCGGGCGCCTTCGTGGTCCCCCGTCGCCGCCCGGACCTGTCCGAGCGAGTCGAGGAAATCGGGATTGTCCGGCTCGAGACGGAGCGCGCGCTCCACCAGCTCCCGGATCTCCGCGCGGCTCGCCGGCGTTCGCAGAAGGAGCATTGCCAGGTTGTTCATCCCGGCGGGAGAATCGGGGGCCGCGGCGAGAGCCTGCCGGCAGGCCGTCACGGCCTCCGGGACCTGTCCCGCGAGTTCGAGACAGCGGGCCTCGACGAGGAGCGCGTCGGCATCGCCGATCTCCGATCGGAGGAGCGGTGCGACGGCGGCGCGAGCCCCGGCCGGATCGCCAAGCTCCAGGCGGAGCGTCGCGAGCAGCAGCGCGGCCGGCCGCAGGGCGGGGTCGGCTTCCAGGGCCCGCCGGAGGAAGGTCGCGGCCTCCTCGCGCCTGACCATCCGCGCGAGGATCCAGCCGGCGAGGTAGTTCAGCGGCGCGCTGTCCGGAGCGAGCGAGAGCCGCTCCGTCACGCGATCGAGCGCGGCCTCGAAGCCCCGCGCATCGAGTTCGAGCACCAGCAGGTTGCGGAGCGCCGCGATCATCTCCGGATCCCGGTCCACGGCCGATTCGTAGGCCGCGATGGCCCCCTCGACGTCGCCCCGGCCGCTCCGTACCAGGCCGAGGAGGGCGAACGGAAGGGCCTCGCCGGGCGCCTTCGCCGTCCTTTCGAGAAGGTAGGTCTCGGCGTCCGGGCCGCGTCCCGCGGCCACCAGGCCGAGGACCAGCACCTCGATCGCGGGGGGCGACGGCTCCCCGTCTCCCAGGGCCTTCTGCGCCGCGGCGACCGCGGCCTCGGCCCGCCCCGCGCGGAGTTCGATCCATGAAAGGAGGAGGTGGTCGAACTCCGGGCAGTCCGAGACCTCGCAGGCCGCGCGGCACGCCTCCGCGGCACCGGCGAGATCACCCCGTTTCGCACGGAGCGCGGCCATCAGACGGAGGACCCCGAGGTCACGCGGGTCGCGCCGGAGCAGGTCGTCGCACTCCTTCTCGGCCTCCGCCCGGTCGCCGAGCACGGCGAGCGAGGAGGCCAGGAGACGCGAGACTTCATGGTCCCCCGGCACGGCGTCGAGCGACTTCCGCAGGAGGTCCCTCGCCTCCTTCACCTCGCCCCGGCCGAAACGCTCCGCGGCCGCGGCGGAGAGCGCGCGGGCGAGGGCAAGGCGAACCGGGTCCGATTCCGGGTCGAGCGATCGCGCCATCAGGAGGTGGCGGGAGGCTTCCTCGGGACGCCCGGCCCGGAGGTGCGCGAGACCGAGGGCATGGAGAGCCGCCGGATCGAAGGGGTGGGAGGCGAGGGCCCGCGAAAGCCTCGCCGTCGCGGAGGAGAGATCCCCCGCCGCGAGGGCGAGACGCCCCCGGAGGTAGTCCGCGTCCGGATGGCCGGGGCTCGCCTTCTCGATCGCCTCGAT
>JALOQY010000177.1 GCA_025459285.1 Planctomycetota bacterium
TCTCGAGCGTTTTCAGCGTGACGTCCGAGAGGAGGCTCCGGCGCTCCGAAGTGTAGTCCCCCTCTCCCGCCTCGTAGTGGAGCATGAACCGGACGGCCCCGCCAGGCCCGAGCTTCTCGACGAGGGCGCGGAAACCGAGGACCACGATCTCATGCGGTGTGAGGTAAGGTTCGGCGCTCATGGCCCCATCCTCCGCAGGAAGGAAACGGGATCGGTCACGGCGACCTCGAGCGACAGCTCATCGGCCCGCGCCAGCAACCGGTCATCCACGGTGACCAGGGAGTCGGCCCCGAGGTGCTCCGCGAAAGAGACGTGCAGGGCATCCAGGTCGGGGATGCCTTTCCGGACCAGTTCACCGGCTCGCTGGAAGACGGGAGCACTTGCGGGTGTCGCCGGGCCGATCCACTCGAGCAGGGCCGCAACTCCTTCGCGACGTCTCACGTTCGGATTGCGCCCGTTCTCGTACACGAGCACCACGGAATTGAGGAGTCGGACCCGCCCCGCCCCCGCGGCCTCGAGGATCCTCGCGACGGCCGTGCTCTCGACGAAGATGCGGGCCTGCGACTGGTCGTCGAAGGGCCTCTTGAGCGCGCACATATCGAGGTAGACCTTCACCGCGTCTCAATCTAGCAGGAGCCGGGCGGGACGACAATGGCCTCCTGCTGGCAGACTGTCGGGGGCAGGGACGATCTCTGCGGTGCGACCCCTTTCCCCGACAGTCCTCATGAGGGGGGCCCTCACCCTTGCGCATGAAAACGGGGGCGTCGCGGCCGGGGCACAGAGCCTGCCGCGGGCCGGACCGGCCGCTCCGGGTCAGACCGCCGGCCCGGGCCCGGAGCCGGCCACGAGGCGCTCGGCGAGGCGGGCGGGGGGGGTCGTGAGGAGGACCTCGGGCGGGATGCTCCCGAGGTACTCGTCCTTCCACGGCACGTCAGCCTCGGTGACCCCGTTCACCAGCCGGTCGTACTTCTCGCCGAGGGCGAGACGCTTCTCCTCGATCGTCATGTCGGGCCGGAAGGAGAGGTGCAGCAGAGCCAGCGTCGTCACCGTGAACCGGTGGTCCACGAGCGGCACGATCGCGATCAGCCGCCCGTCCTTGGCGCCGATCCCGATGAACGCCCGGCGGTCCTTCACCACCGTCCGCTTCGTCCCCTTGAGCGCGACGACCTGCTCCGCCCGCGAGGCGATGTCCAGCGCGAGACCGGTCCGCTCCACGAGACGGATGCGCGCCCCGACCTCGGGAGAGCCGTCGGGGTCGAGGCCGGTGACCTCGTACCGGGACACGCCCGCCACCTCGCGCACCGCGATCTGGACGTCCGAGAGCAGTGCACGGTCGGCGAACGTCACCGCGGAGAGCGGCACCCGCGCCGCGGCGAGGGCGTCGAAGACCGGCCCCGAAGGCTGCGCCTCGGGCCGGCTCGTCCCCACGGTCACGATCTTCGCCTGGTGCTTGATCGCGTCCACCGGGCGGATCGTCTGGTCCACGGCCTCCACCAGACGCTCCAGGAGCGCCGCGTGGAGATCGGCGGTCTCGAACTCCCCGCCGCGGAGGCCGGACAGGGCGATCGGGGGCAGCACGCCCGACGCGCCGAGCAGCAGCAGGTTCAGCGTGACCGCGGTCTCGGCCTCCAGGGCGGACGCGAACCGCCGGGCGAACAGCCGCTCGCGGAACTCGCGCTCGAAGCGCGCCATCTCCCCCGGAGGCGGCAACCGGCGGCGATCCAGCGCCGAGACCACCGCCGACCGGACACGGCCGAGGAAGCGCCCGCCCTCGTCGATGGCGATCGCCGCGTGGTACCCGAACAGGTGGCCGGCCATCGTGGCGAGGACCATGGACAGGAGCGGCGGAGCGGGCGGCAGTTCGACCACCTCCGCGGCGTAGGAATCGAACCTCCGGTCGCCGCGCGTCACGAAGACGATGGGCACGGCCCGGTGCGCCTTGAAGATCGCCACGTCCTTCGCGAGGTCGGAGAGCACCGCGTCCTCGTGCCCGGCCGCCAGCACGAGGATCAGGGACTCCGACGACAGGTCGATGTGCTTCTTGTCCTCCACCGAGTCGGCGGAGATCGACTTGTAGCAGAGCTCCGAGAGCTTGATCCGCACCTCTTCCGCCGCCGTGCGATTCGGCCCGGAGCCGACCACCGCCCAGTACCGGCGGGTCGGCGCCCACCTCTCGGCGACGGCCCGGATCCTCGGACCCAGGGCGACCACCTCCCGGAGCAGGTCCGGCAGGGCCCTGAGCCCCTGGATCTCCGTCCGGACCCGGGCCTCGCCGAGGGTCCCCGCGGCCCGGCCCACGGCCAGGGCCAGCACGGCCCCCGCCGCCACCTGGCTGTAGAACGCCTTGGTGGAGGCCACCGACATCTCCACGTCCCTTCCGTCCGAGGTGTAGAGGACGCCCGCCGTCTTGTCCGTGATGGCCGAGTTTCGCCGGTTGACGATGGCGAGAGTCAGGGCGCCGTGCTGCCGCGCGAGGTCCACGGCCCGGTTCGTGTCGGCGGTGGATCCGGACTGGGTGACCGCCACCACGAGCGTGCCCGTCATGTCCCTTTCGAGCTCGAAGCCCGAGAGCTCCGACGCCTTCATGTGCTCCACGCGGATCCCCGAACCGCGGAGGGCCTCGGAGAGGAAGCGGGCCGCGGCCTCCGCCGCCACCGCCGCCGTCCCCTGCCCCACCGCGACGACCCGGGTCAGCCGCCGCTCGCGCAGGAGGCGGTGCAGCTCCGGGGGGATGGTCTCCGGGCCGAGCAGGCAGCTCCCGTCGCGCGCGAACTTCCCGCGCAGCGTCTTCGCCACGGACTCCGGGGCCTGGGAGACCTCCTTCAGGAAGTAGTGCGGGAAGTCGCCCCGGTCCACGTCGCGCGTGGTGATCTCCGCGGTCCGGACCCGCCCCGCGCCCGCGGCCGGCGGCGACCCCTCGTGGGTGAACGCCTCGACGGCCTCCGCTTGCCCCGCGGACTCCTCCGACAGGACGAAGACCTGCCCTTCGAGTCCGTCCATGGCGAGGTACCGGGGCGTCTCCTCCACGAGTCCGTAGATCTCCGAGGCCACGAGGTAGCCCCGGGGGGCGAGGCCGACGTAGAGCGACTGCCCGGAGCCCTTCAGGGACAGGTACAGGCGCCCGGGGTCGAGGTCCGAGGCCATGAGGATCGCCGCCGAGCCCTCGAAGTCCCGGACCGCGAGACGGAACGACTCCCGCAGGTCGTGGCCCGCGCGCAGGTACCGGTCGATCCAGAGGGCGATCACCTTGGCGTCGGTGGTGATCCGCTCGGAGACCCGGAGTCCCGTCTCGTCTTCGTACCGGGCCTTCAGCTCGAGGTAGTTGTCGATGTCGCCGTTGAGCGCGACGTGCACCCGGGGAGCCCGGGACGTGGCGCCCTCCGCGGAGGCCGCCTCGTTGTCCAGGGGATGGCAGTTCGGCAGATTGATGATGCCGTTGCTCGCCCAGCGGGTGTGCGCCGCGAGGACCACGCGCCCGCCCGGCAGGCCCAGCAGGTCGTGGAGGAGATCGTCCGCGCGGATGCTCTTCCGCAGGGCCGAAACGTTGTCGCCGAGCTCCCCCACCTCGGCGGCCACCTTGTAGACGAGCGTCACCGTGCGCCGGTCCTCGGAAACGGCGAGCGCCCGGTCCGGGAAATCGGCCAGGGCCGCCCGCCGGCCGACCTCCGCCGCGTGGCGATCGAGGACCGTGGAGAGCGCGCGGGGCCCCCCGCAGGAGATCTGGAAGAGGATGCCCGCCGAGTCCCGCCCGCGGACCTCCAGCCGGTCCAGACCATTGAGGACGAGGTTCGTCTTGCGCAGTTCGCCAAGCGCCTTGGCGGTCGCCTTCCGGCCGGCGAGGAGGTCGGCCACCCGCTCGACATTCGCAACCTGTTCGTTTCTCAGCGCCCATGCGGCGTCCCTCAGGCGGACGAGCCGGCGGTTCATGGCCTCCTGGGCTTCCACCGGGAACGCCGGATCACCGGCTTCGAGGGCCCGCTCCGCCGCGGCGACGCCGGCGGAGAGCCGGTCCGCGAGCGCGACGAGTCTTCCGCGAAGCCCCTCATCGGCACAGAGCGCCGGGAAGACCTCCGGCCGCCGGAGTTCGCCGACGAGGGACTCCACCGTGGCGATCGCATCCTCCTCGGTCACTCCCGCGCCGGGCCGCTCGGCGACCCTCTCCGCCGCCTTCGGATCCGGACCGTGGCCCGGTTCGTCGCGGACGATCTCCAGGATCCCCGCGATCCCGCAGCAGAGCCGCGCACGGTCGACAGGGAAGAAGACGAGGGTCCCCGGAGGCAAGCCGGCGAGGGGCCGGCAGAAGCGGATCCGGGAGAAGAAGGTCGCGAGGATGTGGAGCATCGTCGGGAATTCTCGACCCGGAGGCGGGCCATCCCAAGGATTCGACCGAGTCGGATGCGATCAAGCCCGCGGTCCGCCGGGTCGATACCCTGTCGGAGGTGTCGAATGCGCAGGTTCGTCCTTGCCCTGCTCCTGTTCGCCGGGCCGGCGTCGGCCGACGAGGTGGTCCTGTCGACGGGGGCCGTCCTCACCGGGACCGTCCTCTCCGAGGACGATCAGGGGATCTCCATCCGCACGGATCTCGGCACCATCCGGGTGGGCCGGGACCGCGTGGCGGAGGTCCGGAGGAACGGGGCCGGCACGATCCCTCCGGCCCCCGCTGCCGCGCCCCTGAAGCTCCACTTCAGGATCGAGGGGATCGACGGGGCCGTCACACCCGCCTCCACCGGCACGCTGGCCGTGGTGGCCCTCGAAACCGGGATCGTGGTCGCCATCGATCCCGCTTCGGGAGCCGCGGTCTGGTCGGCGACCCCCGAATCCGGGCGGCCGGTCGGATTCGCCGCGGACCCGACCGGGGTCCACGTCGCGACCGGGACCGGCCGTCTGGAACGCTACGACCCCCGCAACGGCCGCCGGCTCTGGTCCACGGTCGCCGCGTCGAGACTGGACCGGCCACCGCTCCTCACCCGGCACGGGCTCTTCGCCTTCGCTCCGGAGGAGGGTCTCGTGGGCCTCGACCCCGCCTCCGGACGCTGCCGGGGCACGCTGCTCCTTCACGATCTCGTCGCCGACTCCCCGCTCGTGGCGACCGAGGACACGATGTTCCTCGCGGAAGCGGAGGGCGCGATCGTGGCCTTCGGCGGGGACGGGGCCTCCACCCGGGGGTACTACGAGACGGGCCTTCGCCCTCACGGGGCGGCCCCGAAGCCCTCCGGGCGCCGTGTCGTGGTGACGGCCGGAGAGCGGCTCGTCCTCCTCGACGAGACCGCGGCGGAGCTCCACTCGTTCGCCATCCCCGGCCTGCTCACCCACCCGCTGGGCGCCGACCCGGTCCGGGCCTTCGTCGCCCTCGGCGGCGGCACGGCGGCGGTGGACCTCCGGACCGGGTGCCTGCTGTGGCGAAACGACGCCGCCGGTCGCCTGTCGCACCTGGTCGTCGATGGCCCGCGGCTCGTGGCCACCACGACGGGAGAGCGGCTCGTCGTCCTGAGCCCCGCGGACGGCCGGATCCTCACCTCCGCGGATCTGGGCGCCGGGTCGGCCTCGCCTCCGCTCCTTTTCGGCGCGCGGATCCTGGCCATCACCGTCGAGGGGGACGGGCTCGGTTTCGAGCCGGATTCCACGCCGTCGCCCCCCGATCCCGTCGAGAAGGGACCCGTCACATTCCGTTCCCCGGACGGATACCGCTTCGCCCTGCCGGCGGGCTGGGCCGTCCACGAGCCGTCCATTCGGGCCGACGTCTCGGTGGCCGTGCGCCCCCGCACCACCGATCCCCTCTTCGCCGGGCTCGACGCGATGGAGCGGAGCATCCTCGCCACCCAGACGGAGATCGCCGTGAGGGTTCTCCCCGCGCCGGGAACTCCCATGGCAGATTTCCGGGAGGTCCCGGTGCGGCGGCCGGCCCCGGGGCGGGTCCTGCGCGAAGCGGTCCGCCAGATCGACGCGGGCCGGCTCGTCACCCTCTCCTTTCTGTGTCCCGACCTGGTGCGGGAGATCGCGGAACCCGCTTTCCGGGAAGTCCTCGGAACCCTCATCCCCGACGACGACGAACCGGTCCCGGAGGACGTGAGGGTTTCCGAGTCGGTACTCGACGCCCTCAACCGCTCGGATCTCGAACCGGCGCTCCCCTTCCTCGGCACCGCGCTGTGGAAGGAAGGAGGGGTCAGCAAGCCGGGGATGGGCGGCACCGTCTACCGTCCGCTCGAGCGGCGAACCGTGGAGGGGGGACGCTTCCGCCGGCTCCGCGTGAGGATCGACGACCCGTCGGGGACGCGCTTCGGCGACCTCCTGCTCGGCCGCGAGTCCGGAGGGTGGGTGGTGACCGACTGGTCGGCGCTTCGATGAACGCCGGGCGGGCGGAGGGCGTCAGCGGATGCGGGAGATCATCGAGCGGTACTCCGCCTCGCCCACCGTCGGGCTGCGCTGGCCGGCGAACTTCTCGGCGATGATCCGCTTCGATTCGGCGATCCGGGCGGCGTTCGTCGGATGGTCCCCGAAGAGGTCGTTGTAGAGCGCCGGAGCGTCCCCCACCTGCTCCATGAAGATCTCGAAGACGCGGGGGAACTGGTTGACGTCGTAGCCCGCCTGGTACATCCAGGTGAGCGCGAGGCGGTCCGCCTGATCCTCCTGGTCGCGGGAGAAGCCGCTCTGGAGGATCGAGCCGGCGACGTTTCCCGCGAGGGCCGTCAGTTCGCCGCCGCCGAACACGGCTCCCGCGACTCCCAGGATGGTCTGCGTCTCCACCGCCTTCTGGTAGCTGATGACCGTGTGGAACCGCGCCACGTGGCCGATCTCGTGGGCCAGAACCGCGGCCATCTGGGCCTCGTTCTCCAGGCGGGTCAGGAGCCCAGCGTACAGGAACACCTTTCCGTCGCCGATCGTGAAGGCGTTCATCTCGTCGGAGTCGATCACCTGGAACGTCCACGCGATGTCCTGCCGGTCGCAGACCGCGACGATCCTCTGCCCCACCCGGCGGACGTAGTCCTGGACGATGGGATCCCCAAGCGGGGTCAGATCCGAACCGATCTGCTGCATGCCGGCGAGCGCGATCTCCCGTTCGATCTCGACGTCGGAGGCATCGAAGGGCTGGGGCCCCTCGTCGGGCGGAAGCTGGGTGCAGGCGAGCACGAGCAACGGAACGAACCACAACAGGGCTCTCATTTCGATCCTCCTAGATGGCACTCTCGCCGGGCCGACCGATGTCGTCGGAATCGAGCGGTTCATGCCTCGGTCGGGCCGGAGCAGGGCCGGGGGACACCGTGCCGCCGCTGGCCACGACCTCCCCCGGCCCTTCGTCCGCCTCGATCTTCTGCAGAGCTTCCCGGACCACCGGGTGGTCGGGGCTCAGGCGGCAGGCGCTCACCGGGTCGCCGCCTTCCTCGATGTTGTCCACCTGGTACGCCTCGATGATCCCGAGGTCGATGGCGCGGTTCAGGAGTTCCTGCTTCTGCGTCCGGTCCGAGAGCCCGCAGTTGTGGGGATTGAGGACCTTCGTCGCGACGTACCGGAGCCCCACGAAAGTCAGCTTGCGGGAGAGGTCCCGGATGAGCCGGACGAAGCCCGTCCAGTCGTACGCTTCCCAGTCCACGGGGGCGGAGGCCCGGGCCGGCCGGACCCCGAGGAGGTCGTCGAGCGGCACATACTTGTCCGCGCTGCGGATCAACTCGCGCCCCGTGTCGCTCCGCGCCCCGCAGACCACGATCCGCTTGCCGCGGCGCCGGAGGCGCTGCAGGAGATCGTGGAAGTCGGAGTCCCCGGAGGCGATCACGTAGACGTCGATGGCCGGCTCGTCGTAGAGCGTCTCAAGGGCATCGAGCGACATGGTGATGTCGGTGCGATCGTCCCCGTTCTCCTTCGTCAGCACCAGCCGGGGCTCGATCATCCGCCGCCGGAACTCCCGGGGGTCGATCGCCGCCACCTGCCAGTCCGCGTAGGCGTTGGCCATCAGCACGCGGCCGAAACGGGTCGCCAGCTCGTAGAGCTTCTCGCACAGGACCTGCGCAGAGGGAGGCGGGGAGAAACCGTGCTCGGTGGAGTGCCGGATGTTCTCGTAGTCGAGGAACAGCGCCACCCGGTTGCCCGGGTCGTTGAGGGCTTCCTCCGCCCGGCGGTCCATCCTGTCCTGTGTCATGGGAACCTCGCGGTAGAGTGGCCGGCGACCATCGGGCCGGTCGATCATTGCCCGGATGGCCGATGCCAGACGATGTCCTTCACCCCGATCGCGGAGTTGGCGGGAATGGCGAACCCGAGGACCCCCTGCACCTCGTGGATCATGGTCTCGGCCACCACCTTGCCGCCGGCCTTCAGGGTGAGCTTCGGACCGAAAGCCACGGCCTCGAATTCCGTCCACTCCTCGGTCAACCACTCGGGCTTGATGTCCACGATCACCGGGGGCTTCCCCTTCGCCACGCTCTCCGGCACGCCGCGGGCGAGGAACTTCGCGTTGAGCGATCCACGCTGGACCTTGAAGACCAGCCGGTAGTCGGTGAAGTAGAGCTTCTTGTAGAAGATCTCCGCCTGGTTCGCGCTCTCCAGGGTCAGCCCCACGATCTTGGCCTCGCCGGCCCCTGAACCGGCATCGACCGTCCAGGCGGCGGCGGGGTTGCACTGCCAGTCCTCGAGGTCCTTTCCGTTGAAGAGCGTGAGCGTGCCCGCCATCCGGTGCGAGCCCGGATCCCCGCCCGGACCTCCCGCCTCGCCACCGCCGCCCGGTCCTCCGGCCGCGCTCGATCCGCTCTCGGTGCTGTAGCGCGCCCAGGAGGGTCCGGGCTGCATGTTCTGGCCCTTCACCCGGACGTCCCGGAGCGTCGCCTTGCCGCCGCGGATCAGCACGAACCACGGCCTGGAGTTGAGCGGGTTCGTCGTGGCCTGGGTCCAGACCGGGTTGCCGTTGACGGTGAGGGTGACCTTCTGCGCCTCCACGTTCCACTCGACTTCGTTCCAGTCCTTGTCGCCCGTGAAGTAGCCGTCCACCATGGTGTGGACGCCCTGATACTTGCCGTCCTGGGTTCCCGGCCGCGCCACGAGGATGAGGTTCTTCGCGCCCTGGGCCACCCGGAAACGCAGGACGAACTCGCGGAACATCCCGTGCTCGTAGAAGAAGC
>JALOQY010000509.1 GCA_025459285.1 Planctomycetota bacterium
ACGGAGCAGGGCGACGAGGAAGTAGAGACCGGCCCACGCCGCCGCGTAGATGAGGAACCGGGCCGACTCGGTGTCGGAGCGGCTCGAGGACAGGTGCTCCACCGGGAAGACGATGATGGCGATCGGGTTGGAGAAGGCGAGGAACTCGAGAGGCGTATCGACGCCACGCGAGCCGGTGGCGAGGATCATGAGCAGGATGGGGACGCCGACGACGAGGATGGCGACGAGGGCGATGCTGCGGCGGACGGCCTTCGCGGCGCGGGGGTGGATCGAGGAGGAGGTGACCCCGCTCACCGCGAAGAACAGGAGGAGGGCGGCGAGCGCGCTGAGAAGGGCCGGGAAGGCCGAGAGGGAGAGCGGTCCGAGGAGACCGTAGACGAGGACGTGGGCGAGCGGAACGGCGGCGAGCGGGAGCAGGCTGCGGAGGACGCCGGCCACCTTCCCGCGCGCGATGTCGGCGGGGGTCAGGAGGGTGACCCGGAGCAGGTCGAGGGAGCCGGATTCCCTCTCGGAGGCGACGCAGGCGCCGGCGTTGCTCGCCGTGACGACGAGGAGCAGCAGTCCTTCCGCCCCGAGGATCATCAGGTGCGCGATACGGTCGTCGGACTCCCCGGAGACGATGAGGAGGGCTTCGAGCGTCCCGAAGAGGACGAGGATGATGAGCAGGAGCACGCGGGAGTGCGACGCGTTGACGAGGTTCACCTCCTTCCAGAGCACCGGGTTGGCCATGCCGCGGAACAGGCGCCCGGGGCGCCGGGCGGTGGCGTCCGGGCGGCGGAGACGAAGCGCGACGAGGAGGCCGAGGAGGCGGTCGGGAAGGGCCGATCCGGAGCGCTCGCGGCCGAGGCGCAGGGCAGCGCCGGCGACGCAGAGCGCGGCGACGACGGCTCCCGCGCCGAGGTGCAGGAGACCGGCGGGGAGGGGTTCGGGGAAGGGGGCGCCGTTCTCCACGGAGACGGCGATGGCCGCGAAGAGCGGATGGAGCACGACGAGGATCGGGGTGGCGGCGGCGTCGTCCGGGACCAGGATCCCCACGAGGGCCGGAAGGGCGAAGACGAAGAAGAGCGGGAGGACGTAGGAGAGCGTGGCCGCCGTGCCGAGGCGCCGGGCGCAGGTGGAAACGAGGAGGGCGGGCCCCGCCGTGCCGAGGATGGTCCCGAGCGACAGGGCGAACAGGCCGAGGACCTGCTCTGTGCGCACGCCCCCAAAGAGGAGGCTCACGGAGACGATGGGGAAGGAGGCCGCCACCATGACGGCGAGGGGGGCGAGCCGCGCCCCGAGTTTCGCGAGGAGGATGGAGACGGGCGAGAGAGGCGTGGTGAGGAGGATGTCGAGGGTCTCCCGGCGCCGTTCGCTCACCACGAGGTCGGCGGCGAGGCCGGGGGTGGCGAAGAACACGAAGACGACGAGGACGAAGGTCGAGACGGCGAAGAGCGTGCGGCCGACCGTGTCGAGGGCGCCGGAATCGGAGGCGCCCACCGGGGTCGTGAACGACGGCAAGGTCAGAAAGACCCAGAGGCCGCCCGCGAGCGCGGCGACGAGGAAGGTCCGCAGCACGAACCACCGCCTCGTGCGGCAGAAGGCCGTGAGTTCGCGCTCCAGTACCGGGTGGCGGAAGATCAGGCGACCTCTCCCTTCGTGACGCGCAGGAAGACCTCCTCGAGGTCCATCCGCTCCTCGGAGAAGTGGAGGAGGCGGAAGCCCGCGGCCACGAGGTCCGCGGCGATCGGCGAGGGGTCGGCGGCGTCGGGACGCAGCCGCACGAGGAGATCGCCGCCGTCGGACCGCAGGCCGGCGGCGAGCGGATGGGCCCGCGCGAGGTCCGCGAGGGCGTCCGGCGCCGCCCCCGGGGGGGGCAGGGCGCGGATCCGCAGGATCCGGCCCGTCTCGGCGGCGAGCTTCTCGCGCACGCCGGCGATGGGGCCGTGATAGAGGAGGCGCCCGGCCTCGATGATGCCGATCGTGGTGCACATCTCCTCGACCTCCGAGAGGATGTGCGAGGAGAGGAAGATCGTCTTGCCGAGCCGGCGGAGTTCCGCCACGAGCTCCTTGAACTCGGTCCGGGCGCGGGGGTCGAGGCCGGCGGCCGGCTCGTCGAGGAGGAGGACGAGCGGGTCATGGAGGAGCACCCGGGCCAGCGAGAGGCGCTGGGTCATCCCGCGGGAGAGCGCGCGGATCTGGGATTCCCGCTTTCCGCCGAGGTCGGTGAGGGCGAGGACCCGCTCGACGACGTCCGCCCGCGCGGCGCCGCGGATCCCGTAGCTGGCGGCGAAGAAGTGGAGGTACTCCCCGGCCTGCATGTCGTCGTAGATGCCGATGTGGTCCGGCATGTAGCCGAGCAGGCTCCGGGCGGCGCGGGGGCGCGCGACGAGATCGACCCCGGCGATCCGCGCGCGGCCCCGGGTGGGTGAAAGAAGGGTGGCGAGGATCCGGATCGTCGTGGTCTTGCCCGCGCCGTTCGGGCCGATGAAACCGAAGACCTCGCCCTCGGCGATCCGGAGGTCGAGATGGCGGAGCGCGGTGGCGCGCCCGTACGACCTGGTGAGGCCCTCGGTCTCGATCATGGCGGTCATGGGTCGACGGCTTTCCTGTAGATGGTGAGGGTGAATCCCGGGTCCCCGGCCCCCGGCAGGCCGAGGGGGTC
>JALOQY010000007.1 GCA_025459285.1 Planctomycetota bacterium
CAGTACTTGAAGCGGAACGTCATCTCGTCCACGTAGGGGAGCTGGTCATTGAAGGTCTGCGTGCTGTCGAGCTGGAAGGTGACGCGGACCCGGATGAACTGGTAGTGCTTCCCGTTCAGCGTCTCGATCTGCTCGATCGGGACCCAGTCGGACATGATGTCCACGTTCGTGGTGTCGTCGATCTGCCCGTCGCCGTCCTCGTCGTTGATGTCGACCGCGGAGAGATTCGGGTTGCCGATGTTGTTGGCGTCCTCGCGCACCATCTGGACCTGGATCGCGAGAGAGTCGTTGTAGGACTCGGCGATCATGTCGGATCCCGGGAGGAAAGCCAGCATGTCGGGGTCGAAGACGCCGAGGTTGATCCACGTCGTCTGGCCCACCGAGGGGGCTCCGCCGCCGGCCGGGGCGAAGGTGGTGTCGTAGTAGGGAGGCGTGTAGGTCAGGCTGGCCGTGTTGGAGACGACCGCGTTGCCCCGGTCGGGAACGGCGATGCAGAGGAAGCCCTCGCCTCCGTTGCCGCCGGCGCCGCCAGCGTAGTAGCCCGAGCCGCCGGCGGAGAACAGGCCACCGGTGCCTCCCGCGACATCCAGGGTGCCGTTGGCGTCGATGTAGACGTTGGAGGTCGTGGCGATGCGGATGCTCCCGCCGCCGCCGCCGCCGCCCGCGCCGCTCGCGTAGTTGTACTGGATGCTGTTGCCGCCCGCGCCGCCGGCCGCCGACACGCGGCCGCTGCCGGTCACGCGGATGTCGGCCGAAGACTGCAGGGTGATGGCTCCACCGCCGCCGCCTCCGGAACCTGCGCCCTGGCGCCACGGATAGTAGTAGTAGTAACCCATACCGCCGGCGCCGCCGCCGGCCCCGCCGACGTTCGGCTGCCGAGCGAGGACCGACGATCCGCCGGTCCGGCCGAGACCACCGGCTCCGCCCGGGCCGCCGTAGGTGGTGGGAGTGCCGGGCTTACCCGCCTGGCCGTCGGTCCGTGAGCCGCCGCCGCCGCCGCCGCCCGACCAGCTGTAGTAGGTACCGCCGGACTCGTCGCCGCCCTTGCCGCCGTAACCGCCGCCGGGAACGTCCGGGGCGTCCTTCCTGCGGTTCGCTCGGTCGGTAGAGGTGCCGGGAATGGCTCCGATCGCCTGGTCCTGGGCGTCGGCGCCCGGACCGCCACCGGGACCGCCCAGGCCGCCGGGGTTCTTCGGGAGGGAGGTCGTGGAGTACTGGGACTCGCCGTCGCCTCCGCGGCCGCCGCGCACGCCCAGGGTGCCGTTGATCACGATGGGGAACAGCGAGAGAACCTTGATCGCGCGGTTCGGTCCGCCCGGCCGCTGGACGAAGGTCACGGTCGTGTTCGTGGGGATCGTGATCCGGCGGAAGTTGAAGACGTCATAGGTCACGCCGTCTTCGTCGACGGTCGTCACGCCCGGCGCGGTCTGGGCGTTCAACTGGATGTTCACTCCGCCGGAGGGGGTGAGGTCTCCGGACTTGCCGGTCCCGCCCGCGGCGGTGAAGAGCGCGGCGAGCGCGTCCGTCCGGACCACGTTCCAGGACGCCGTGGTCTGGCTGTCGTCCATGTAGGCGCCCTTCTGGAACTCGTTGAAGGTCAGGACGAACTGGCTGAACTTGGTCGGTTCGTCGCGTACCGTGAAGGTGGCGCTGAAGTACTCCACGTCGTTGCCGACGAGATCCTCGAGCCGCTCGGCGGTCAGACGGTACACGGCGTTGTCCGCAAGGGGGAAGTCAGGAACGAAGCGGATGATCACCCGGTCATAGGACTGGTCGAGAACGGGCTCGCCGGGCATGCTGCGCAGGTTCGACTGGTCGTTGCGGCTCAGCATCGTCAGGCGAACGGTGTTGCGCGACACGGTGGCCGGGTTCAAGGGCCGCCGGTTGAAGGTGAGGAGGATGTCGGTGTCCGAGTCGACATTGACCGAGCCGCTGGGCGGATTGCTGAAGCGGACCGCCGCCGGAAGCGGATCGAGGAAGTTGTCGACGTAGAGGATCGGCGTGCCCGCTGCGGCGGTGCGGAACCTCTCGCGGTACAGCTTGCGCAAGGGGCCGTCCGCGAAGTTGCGGACCACCGCGACCTTGGGCGCGCCGGGCATGGTGATCTGGTAGGTCGTACCGGGCTTCAGGCCGGCGTAGACCACCTCGCCGATGGAGCCCGCCGTGGTCGGCTTCGTGGGGAGTGTCGGGTAGAACCAGACGACATCCCCGTCGATGCGAAACTCTCCGGGCACCTGTTTCCCGTAGTTCGGACCTTCCCGGATCTGGATCGTGTCGGGGCGGACCGAATCCGGGTTCACGCGCTCCGTGAACTCGATCTTGATGATCTCGTTCAGGGCGACACCGTCGTAGTCCGCGACGCTGATGTCGATCAAGGCGAGCTTACGGGCCTTCTTGCCCTTGTCCTTCATGGCGGCCGCGTCGGCGTTGCCGCCCCCGCTGCCACCCCCGCCGCAACCGGCCGTCAGGCAGCCCATCGCGGCGAGGAGCGCCACCAGGATCCACGTGCTTCGGGCTCTCATTGCAAGTACCCCCGCTCTTCCAGAGGTTGAAACCGTCCGCGCTCCGTTCCCGGAACGTACGGTCAGACTGAATGACCCGGCACCGAGCCGTTGGTCTTCTACATCAGCCCGTACCGCAACCCGCATGCCGTCTCCCGGAAGGGATTCGGCCACGACCTACCGCTTTATACCACACGGGCTCGGGCCTGACCAGCAAAAGCGAGCGAATTCGACCCTCCGGAAACGAGCGGATGTGAACCGGCGGCGTGCGATTCCGCACCGTCGGAGGGCGCGGGTGGACCGGAGTCCGACCGGCCCCGGAGGCGGGCCGCTGACGTGGTTTTACGCGTCCTTTCAGGGGATCGGTCTTAGCATGAACCGTCCTCATGCGTGATCGGATCCTCATTCCCCTGCTGGTTCTCGCGGCGGCGACTCCCTTCGCCCGTCTCCTGCTGGCCGGGGATCTGTCTTTCGTCCAGGACGCGAGCCGGCAAGTCACGGAGGACCCGGTCGCCGCGGCGAATCCCTCGCCCGGGGCCCTCCTGTGGAATCGATCCCCGACGGTTTCCTACAGCGAAGCGGGCGCCTGGCGTCCCCTCCGTGCGGCGGACCTCGCGGCCGACCGGGCCCTGTTCGGAGCGACCCCGCTATCCCCCGGAACCGTGAGGTGGTTCCATCTTCGGAGCGTCCTGTGGCACGCCATCGCGGTCCTGCTGCTCCATGCGCTCCTCCGGCGCTGGGGACTCGGTCGGGGCGACGCCTTCGCGGGATCGCTCGTCTTCGCGCTGCACCCCGTGCAGGTGGAGGCCGTGGCCAGCGCCGCCGGGCGGGGCGATCTCCTCTGCGTGGTCTTCCTCCTCGCCGGATTGCTCCTCCATTCCCGCGTGCGGCGGTGCGGCATGGCCGGTGGCCTCGCCGCCACGGCGCTGGCGCTGGCCCTCCTGTCGAAGGAGTCAGCGGCGGTCTTCCTGCCCCTCGCGGCGCTGTCCGACTGGTTCTTCCGGGACGGACGGCGTTTCCGGATGACCCTTCGCCGGTGGCCGGCCTACCTGCTCTACGCGGCACTGACCGCCGGGTGGGCGGTGGCCTGGAGCGGGGTTCCCGGAGCGGCGGGAAGCGTGACCCGGATGATCCCCGGACGGTGGGGCGAGACCGTGGTCGGCGCCGTCCTGACCCTTTCGAAGATCCTCGCGTATTACCTGCGACTCGTGGTCCTCCCGGTCGACATGGCCTTCGACTTCCACCTGGCGGAGGCGCGGCGGCCCGACCTGTTCCCGGTCTTCCTCACGGTGCTCTTCGGCGTGGTCCTCCTCTGGGCGGCGCGACGGGCGATCCGGTCGGGCGGTCCCGCGGCGTTCGCCATCCTGTGGGTCGGCGTGGCGCTGCTGCCGGTGTCGCACCTGGTGCTGCCCCTCGGCATTCCCACGGCCGAGAGATTCCTCGCCGTGCCGCTCATCGGAATCGCCCTCCTCGCCGGCGTGATCCTCGGGCGGGCGGCCCGGGCCGGCCGGTTCGGGATGCTCCTGGCGGGGACGGTGATCGCGTGCCTCGGGGCCGTTTCGGCGGAACGGGCGGGCGTGTGGCGCAGTGACGACGCCCTCTGGTCGTCGACGATGGAGCGGGTGCGGAGTCCCCGTGCGCTGACATACGAGGCGGCCCGCATGAGAACCCTCGGCGAGCTTCGAGCGGAGGAATCGCTGCGTCTTCTCGACGCGAACCGGACCGCCGAGGCGCGCGCCGCCCGCGACCGGAGCCACGCTGCGGCGGAGCGCGCCCTGGCCTTCTGCGACGAAGCCCTGGCGCTGTGGGACAAGTGCCCGGCGCTCGGCCCGGGGCCGGGTCTTTCGGCGCGTGCCGAGAGATCACGGGCGCTTTTCGGGCTGCGCCGCCACCAGGAGGCACTGGAGGAGGCGGATCGGGTCGTCCGGGTGCGACCCGGCTGGCACGCGGGCCACCACGCGCGGGCTCTCGCTCTGCTCGGCCTCGGGCGCATGCGGGAGGCGGCGGAGGAGATCGAGACCGCTCTCCTCACGCTCCGGACGCCGGAGGCGCTCCTGACCGCCGCGGCGATCCACGAGAAGTTCGCCATCGAATACGAGGCCCGGGGGAACCGGGCACTCGCCTACCGCGGGCTGCGGCGGTCGTGGGAGATCTTCCATGACCCCGCGGCGAACGCCGGCGTGCGGCGGGCCCTCGACGCCATGCAGGCGGATCGGGATGGTCGGGAGAAGGTCCTGCGGGAGCGGGTGCGGCGGGATCCCTCGGACGGCGAGGCGTGGCTCGAACTCGCCTCCACCTACGCGCAATACGGAGAGTATGGGGCCGCCGAACCGATCTACCTCGATCTGCTCCGGCGGGCGCAGGGCGCGGCGCGCCTCGATGTCATGTATCATTACGCGCTGTACTTCTGGCAGTGGCGTGACACGCCGGAGGCCTGCCGCCGGGCGGCCGCGCTGTACGAGGAGATCCTGCGGTCCGAACCGGGGCTGGAGGAGGTCCGGCGGCAGCTCGAGATCTGTCGTGAGCAGACGGGAGACGAATGATGCGTCCGGGCTTCGCCACGCGGTTTCTTCCCCTACCGGTCCTCCTCCTGCCGTTCCTCGTCGCCTGCGGGAACGGGGAGGAGCCCGCCGACGCGCGCCGGGATCTGCTGGAGCAGGCCGCGCGGACCCTCGACGAGGCGCGCGAGAAGCTCCTGCGAAAGGACGAGGAAGGCGGGCGGGTCGACCTCCTGAGGAGCGAGGAACTGGCGCTGGCCGCCCTGAAGGCGCCGGGGGCTCCGCCGCGGATCCAGGTCCTGAACCTCCTGGCCAACATCGCCACGGAGATCGGGCTTCGGGTCCGGCCCTATCTGATCCGCGCCGTGCGCTTGTCGAGTCGGGTCGTGGAGGAGGCGCCGGACCTGAACCTCGCGTACTACAATCTCGGGCTCTGTTTCGGGGCGATGGGGCACCACCTCGAGGCGGTCAGGGCCTACGAGCGGGTCCTCGAGTCGGACCTTCCCCAGGAGATCCGGGCCGCCGCGGCGGGCAATCTCCGCGGGATGCTGCTGGCCGAGGCCAGGAAAGCGGTTCGACTCGGGAAACCCGGCGCCGAGGCCGTCGCGAGGAGGCTCCTCGAACAAGCCTACGCCCTGGGGGTGGATTACGGGCCGATGCCGGAAGTGGAGGAGGCGATGGCCTCCCTCGGTCGCTTCTACGAGCAGGCGACGAAGGAGGCCATCGCCTCCGGAGACCCGATCCGCCTGGCGGTTGCGCATGCGGAGAACGGGTTCCTGGTGCCGGCGAAGGAGATCCTGGCCCGGGTGAAGACGGAGGCGGGCCGCACGGAGGAGTTGCGGTGGGCCGAGGCCCGCTATCTCCTGGAGATCGAGGGGACCGTGGAGTCTCTCGAGAGCGCGGAGAAGATGTACCTCGAGTTCATCGCGCGCGGGGAGCGTGTCGCCCATGCGCTCGCAGGGCTGGGTCGGGTGACCCTGGCGCTCGGCCGGCCCGAAGACGCTCTGGCCCGGATCGAGGGCTTCCCGGAACCCACGGTGGAACTGCGGGCCGTCCACCTCGAGATGCTGTTCGATCGGCTCCGCTCCCTTCCCCCCGGCGACGCGGCCCGGGCGGATGGACTCTACCGGCAGGTTGACGAGTTGCTCCTCGGGTCGTTCCCGGACGAGGACCGGCGGGAACTGCTGCTGGGGGCCCTTCTCGTCGCTGCCCAGCGGGGTGACGCCGACCGCCTTTCGAAGTGGGTCGCGGAGTTCCAGCGTCGCTACCCGACGGATCCGGGCGCCCTCCTCTACGAGGCGCAGCTGCTCGACCTCCGGAAGATGCCGCTCCTGCCGGAGGACGAGGCGCCGGCGAAGGGCGCGCCCGCCGGCGGGAAGCACGGGAATGACTGAGCCCCCGCCGTATCTCTACGTGGCCGACCCCGCCGGCCTGCGACTCGTGCTTTCGGAGCTCGGGCGCGTGCCCGCGGTGGCCGTGGACACCGAGTCCGATTCGATGCACAGCTACCACGAGAAGGTGTGTCTGCTGCAACTGTCGACGGGAGACGCCTCCTTCATCGTGGATCCGCTCGCGCTCGGCCCGGAGATGGGCGCCCTCGCCGCCCGGTTCGCGGATCCCGGCCTGCGGAAAGTGTTCCATGGCGCGGACTATGACGTGGTCTCCCTGAAGCGGAGCTTCGGTTTCCGGATCCGCGGACTCTTCGACACGATGGTCGCCGCCCAGTTCCTCGCATTGCCGCACCTCGGTCTGGCCGACCTGGTTTCCGCGGAGTTCGGCGATGTCCTGGACAAGCGGTTCACCAAGATGGACTGGGCCCGGCGTCCGCTCGGCGAATCGGAGCTTTTCTACTCCTACCTCGACGTGAAGTACCTGCTCCCGCTGGCCGAGCGGCTCGAGCGCCGCCTCGTCGAGCGCGACCTGCTCGACGAGGCCGTGATCGAATTCCTGCGCCTCGAGGAACGGGAGCCGGCGGAGCGGGAGTTCGACCCCGATTCCTACCGCCGGATCCGCGGGAGCCGGGACCTCGACGACCGGGGGCTCTCGGTCCTCCGGGAACTCGTCGTGGGCCGGGAGCGGGAGGCGCGCCGGATCGACCGCCCCTCGTTCAAGGTCCTGGCCGCGGACACGATGGTACGCATCGCCGCCGGTGCTCCCCGGACCGAGGGCGAGCTCGCCCGGATCAAGGGTGTGACGCCCTATGTGATGCGGAAGCTCGCGCGGCTGATCCTCGACGCCGTGGCGCGGGGGATCGACCGCGGACGTCCGCCGCCACCGGGGAAGAAGAAGGCCGGGAGTCCCCGCCTGTCCCCCCGCCAACAGCGTCAGATGGAGCGGATCAAGGAGTGGCGCAAAGTGGCGGCGGCGGAGCGAGGAGTCCCCACCGTCGTCGTGCTGGGCAACCTCGCGGTTCTCGACATCGTGATCGCCTCTCCGCGGAGCCTCGATGACCTCGCGGCGGTGCCGGGAGTGGGGGAGAAGCGTGCCCGCCTCCATGGACCGGCGATCCTCGACCTTCTGGCCGGCCGCGGCCGGCCGGAGGAGTGAGCAGTGGCCCGCGGGGGGCGCGTCCGCCCCGGACTCCTCATCCCTCTCGCCTGTCTCCTGCTCCTGCTCCTCGCCACCCTCCTGCCGAGCCTCCTCCGTGGCGGCGGTCGCCGGGAGGCCACCGGCCGCGTGCGGGCCTCAGGGGGGGGGCCGGCGCCCGCCGGCACGCGCGTGACCGCCCGGTTCGGGGCGCGCTTCGAGGTGGTCCTCACGAACGGTCGGGGGGAGTTCCGGCTTTCCTTCGTGCCGGAGGGGCCGGGGACCTGCGTTGCCGAATGGGGGCCGCTCCGCGCCGAAGTCCCTGCCGGCCCGGGAGTCTTGCGGATCTCGCTGCCCCGGACGTTCCGGCTTGCCGGCCGGGTGGTGGACGGGATGACCGGCGAGGCGATCCCCGGAGCCCGCGCGAGATGCGGCGAGGTGGAAGGGAGCACCGACGAGCGCGGGCGCTTCCGGTTCGAGACCGTGCCCGCGCCGCGCGGCCGCCCGCCGGCTCTCGAGGTTGCCGCGCCGGGATACCGGCTTCTGCTCCTCGAGCCCTCGCCGGATGACCCCTGGGACGATCTGTTCCTGCGACTCGATCGCTAGCAGCCCGTCGGTGCAAAGGGTCGCACCGCGGAGATCGTCCCTGGCCCCGACAGGTTGCTAGAACAGGAGAGGCGTGTTCTCCGGTTCCATCTGTCTGGGGACCCCGGGGAAGTTCCGGTCCATGAAGTCGCCCCATGCCTCTCGCGTCTTCCGGGAGAGGTCCTCCTGGACCTTCGCATTGCAGTCCGCGCAGACGACCACCACGGGTCGCAGGAGGCGGGCCATCGAGCAGACCGCCTCGATTTCCCGTTCGGAACCTTCATCGAGGATCTTCGCGCAGAAGTGGCAGACGGAGACGCCGGCGACCGGGCGGTAGTGCTTCTCGACGAATCCCTTCATCTTCTCCAGCGACTCACGGGAGAACTGGCGGAGGAGGTCCACGCAGCAGCGGGCGCAGACCGCCATTTCGAAGACGACCTCCCGGTTGCGCCAGACCTTCTGGATCTGGTAGGGAACGGCCCCCAGCATCAGGTCTTCGCCGCAGACCGAGCAGCTGCGGAACGGCCCGTCGAGGAAGACCGAGTGGAGCAACGGAGGGATCGGCTCGAGTTCCGGTTCGTCGCCCATGTTCGGAGGATTCTAACGGTCCGGGCGGGGGACGTGGGGCAGAATCGAGGCATGAGAGGCAAAGCGGTCGCCGCCGTCATCATCATCGCCGTGCTCGCGTCGGTGGCGGCGGCGGACGACCTGGTCCGCTTCCGGAACGGTCGCAGCGTGACCGGGCGGATCGTGTCGGAGACCGCCGGGGAGGTGACGATCCGGCTTCCGGGCGGCGGGAACCTGACGGTGCCGCGTTCCCTGATCGAGGAGATCGTGCGTGACGTGGGGGAGGAGGCGCCTGAAGCACCCGGGGAGGCCGGGGAGGTGCTGCGGTCGGAACGGTTCTTTCTCTGGAGCGGGGACCGGCGCCTCGGGGTCCGCATCCTCACGAAGCGGCGACTCGGGGGGGGGGACCTCCAGTTCGAGGAGGACAGCGTCTTCCTGAAACCCGACGGCTCGGAGGATGTCCGGGTGCGACTCGTGGAGCGGTCCGGAGCCGACCTGACGCCCCGCGAAGTGCTGTACCGCGAGAGTTCCGCGGCGGGCGCCTTCCTGCTCCGGGGGCAGGTGCGAGGCGCGGTGCTGGAGATCGCGCTCTCCCTTCCGGGGGAGAAGAAGACGGTGAGCCTGAGCCTCCCGGAGGGCGTGAAGCTGCCGCTCTCGGCGCGCGAGGCCGCACTGCTTGCACCGGATGGACTCGCGGCCCCCCTCGAGGTCCCGGTCTACGACCCCCGCGACCAGAACTTCTCCCGGCATCGCTACACGCTGCTCGGCGAACGGAGAGCCGATTTCGAGGGGGAAGCGGTCAAGGTGCGGGTCCTCGAACGCCGCCGGGGCGAGAGGGTGTCCGAAGAGGTCTGGATCGACCCGACGGGGCGCTGTCTCACCGAGGAGGTGAACGGGCCGACTGTCGTCGCCGTCCTGTCCTCGCGTGATCGCGTGGAGGCGTTCCTGTCCGGCCGGCCGGTGGCCACCACCGGAGATGAGGAGCGCGTGCGCCCGGAGTTCGTGCTGCCCGAGGCGGGGTTCAAGGTGACCCGGCCGACGCTCTCCTGGACCTTCGAGACCCCGCCGAAGGATTCCCGGCGCGTCCTCTCCATGGAGAACCTCCGCTACTTCGCCTTCGCCGACTTCCTCGTGGTGCCGGGGGTGCCGGAGAGCGGCCTGCTCCCGGCGCTCGCGCTGGATATGGAAAAGCGGTTCGCGGCCTCTTCGGAGGAGTTCCGCAAACTCGGTGAGGGGACGATGGAGATCGACGGGGTGCCGGCGGCGCGGATGATCGCGAAGTCGAGGAACAAGGGCGAAGACCTGCGTTCGCTGCTCGTGGCATTCGCCCGCGACGGGCGGACGTTCTACGTGGCACTCGCCTGTCCGGAGGCCGAGTTCGACCGGGCGCTGCCGGAGTTCGAGGCGATCCTCTCGGGGATCCGTTTCCTGCGCTGACAGCCCGTCGGCGTAAGCCCTCATGCGCGCGGGGACCCCTCGGCGACGGGCTGCCGGATCGGATGCCGTCCGGAAAAAAAGAAGGCCCCGGCGCGTTGCACGCCGGGGCCTTTCGGGCTGATCGAGGGGCGGTGGGCGCCGCCCCCCGAAATACCGGACGTCTGGAGTTTAAGGGCATTAAAAGGAAGGAAGACGTGGGTCAGACGCCCGGCTTGGCCTCGTCATCCCCTTGCGGGGACGATTTCTGTTTTTCAAGGATCGTTACTTCCTGCACGTCTGACCTCTTGTACGCAAAGCCCTTGCCGGAATTCCCGCCATTTTCCTTTTTTTGTGCAAGATATTGTCCGGCAGATAGTTGTGGTGATTCCTGATCGTTCCGGTCCGGCCATGTCCTCTCCCGCCGTGAACTATTTTCCCATCGCGCGAGGACACTTCGCCAACGATCCTTATCACCCGTCGCCTCGGTGTAGGGGGCCTCGACCCTTCCGGCGGGTCCCCGGGACGACCCTCCGCCCGTCCGGGAATCCGGGGGGGGCGGCGGAGGTCCGGGCCGCCCCGGCGCCGCCGGGCAAGGCCCGCGGAGTCCGGGAGCGGAAGACTTCCGACGATCCCGCGGAACTGTCGGCCGGTGCAGCGGTTGACCACCTTGTCGAAGCCGCGTATGATGAGGGGGTGCCGGCCACCGGTTCCCGGCTCCCCTCGAGTGGATCGGATGGCTCCTGAGCACGGTGGCCCGGGGCCGTCGGTTCGCCAGGACGGTGTCATTTCCCGACGGGGCTCGGACCGACCTGCGTACCCTCGGTGACCGGCGAAGCCCCCGATGGCCCATCATCAGCCGGTTCGGGTGACCGACAGCGCGGAGAGGTCGTGGCGACACAGGAAGAACTGAAACTCGCGGCGAAGCTCGTCCTGTCGGGATTCGCCTCGCGGGAGCAGATCGAGGACTGCCTCCGCGTTCGGGACGAGCGCGAGCGGCAGGGGAAGCCGGTGGAACTCGCCGCGGTACTGCTCGAACGCGGGCTCGTGTCGAAAGCCGAAGTGGACTCCATGCTCGGCGTGCCTCTCACCGAGACCCAGCCGATCCCCGACTATCGCTTCGAACGCCGCATCGCCGAAGGCGGCATGGCCGAGGTCTATCTCGCCACCTACCTTCCCCTCCGGAACCAGGTGGCCCTGAAGATCATGAAGCCGGAGCTCGCGAGGAACGAGGCCTACCGGCTGCGGTTCCTCCGCGAGTCGAAGCTCCTGATGAACCTCGAGCATGCGAACATCGTGCGGGGCTACGAGATCCGGCGGGCGGAGGGCTACATCTTCTGCGCCATGGAGCACGTGGACGGCGCTACCGTGGAGGACCGCATCGAGGAGACCGGTCCGTTCGACGAGAAGCTCGCCCTCTACGTGACGCGGGAGGTGGCGCACGCCCTCTCCTACCTTGATCGCCGGGGGGTCGTGCACCGGGACATCAAGCCCGGGAACATCCTCCTCACCGAGCAGGGCGCGGTGAAGATCATCGACCTCGGTCTGGCGAAGCTCCGCGGGGGGATGACGCGCGACGCCGCGGAGGGAACGACCGTGGGGACCGTGGAGTATCTCTCCCCGGAACAGGCGCGCGGGCTCGCCGATGTCGACATCCGGAGCGACATCTACTCTCTCGGCGTGACACTCTTCCACATGGTCGTGGGGGAGGTGCCGTTCAAGGGGGAGAGCAACGCGGAGGTCATCGCCAAGCAGGTCCTCATGACACTCGCGAGCCCGGCCCTCAAGTCCCGGCGCATCTCCGCCCACACCCACTACTTCGTGCAACGGATGATGGCCAAGGACCGCAACGACCGATTCCAGCACCCCGACGAGCTCATCGCGGACATCGAGGAGAAGGTGGGCCCCCTGGCCCCCGCCGCGGCCCCCGTGACGCTGGAGCCGGTCTATCCCCCGCGACGGTCCGAACCGTCCCGCGGGGATCGACGCCCGCGCGGCGACGGGCGAGGCCGGCGCCGTCCGGGCCGCGGCCGGCGGAGGTAGCGTGCGGCGACTCGTCGGGCTCCACCTCCTGGTCCTCCTCGCCTGTCAGTCGCCTTCCGATCCGGAACCCCTGACCGACCGGCCGGACCGGGAGGTGATCGGACTCCTCGGGCACGGCAATCCGGCGGTTCGGATGGAGGCGGCGGCGGAACTCGGGCGCCGCGGCGGCGAGGGGGGCTTCGAGTCTCTGCTCGGCCTGCTCGCGGATCCCGAGCCGGCCGTGCGCGCGCAGGCCGCGGAGGCCCTCCGGCGGATCGGCGACCCGCGTGCCGCGCCAGCGCTCGCGGCGGGTCTTTCCGATCTCGACCCCACCGTGCGATGCCGGGTCGCGCTGGCCCTGGGAAGCCTCGGCGGGGCGGCGGCCGTCCCCGCGCTCGTCGCCGTCACGACCGACCCCGAGCCGGCGGTGCGGGCGGCGGCGGTGCGGGGGCTGGGCGAGACCGGTGCGCCGGGTGCTCTCGGTGCCGTCCTCGCCGCCCAGCGGGCGGAGTCGGCAGGCGGAGACGACCCCGTGGCGGCCTGTGCGATCGTCGCCGCCGCCCGGCTGGGAGGCGTGGCCGGCCTCTCGGAATCGCTCGCCCTCGCCGGCGGGCGCCTGCCGGAAAACTGGCTGCTCCGGGCCGCCGCGGCGCGCGCCGTGGGCCTCGCGGGTGACCGGGGGCGGACGGGTCTGCTCGTCGAGTGGCTCGACCGCGACGAGGACCCCCGGGTCTACCAGTCCGCGGCATCCGGTCTCGCGATGCTCGGCGAACGCGGGAAGCTGTCGGCGGTCCTCGACCACCCGGCGGCGGCGCGGCGGCGGGCGGCGGCGGCGGCTCTCGCCGCGGTGCCCGGGGAGGAGGCGGCAGCCGACCTGCGGCGGGCGGCGCGGGACCCGGATCCCGCGGTGGTGCTGGAGGCCGCGGCGGGGCTTCTCTCGCGCGGAGACGCGGAGGCGTTCCCGCCCGTCATCGCGCTTCTCGCCGCGGAGGAGCCCGGTCTGTGGCTGGGGGCCCTCGATACGCTCGTCCGATTCTCGGGACTCGACTTCGGCCGGGACCCCGCGCGCTGGTCGGCGTGGTTCGCCGGCCGTCGCGCGGAGCTGTCCTTCGACGTCGCGGCGGGCGTCTTCCGGAGTGCCGGGTGATCCCCTCGACGCCGGCGGAGATCCGGACCGTGCTCAGCGACCGGGGGCTCGCCCCCCGCAAGCGGTTCGGCCAGCACTTCCTCGCCGACGCGAATCTGCGCGACGCGGTCGTGCGGGAAGCCGGCGTCGGACCCGGAGACCTCGTGATCGAGGTGGGGCCGGGACTCGGAACCCTCACCCGGGGCCTGCTCGACGCCGGGGCCGAGGTCATGGCCGCGGAAGTGGATCGGGGGCTCTGCGAGTTCCTCACCGAGGCCCTCGGCGCCGAAGAACGCTTCGTGCTGTTCACCGGCGATGCCCTGACGAGGGGGGAACTGCGGGGCGACCTCCTCGCCGCGGTCCGCGAGCGGCGCGGCAGCCGGAGACTGCTCGTGGTGAGCAATCTCCCCTACGCCGTGGCCACGCCCCTGTTCGCGTTCCTCGCGCTCCTCCCCGACGCGCCGGACAGCGTGACGGCCATGGTCCAGCGGGAGGTGGCGCTGAGGATGACGGCGGCGCCGGGGAGCCGGGACTACGGACCCCTGTCCATCCTGCTGAATCTGAGGGGGCAGACCCGGGTCGTGCGCGAAGTCGGGGGCCGGGTCTTCTTCCCGTCGGCTCCCGTGCAATCGGCACTGGTGCGCTTCGTACCCGGAGCCGCGGACCTCGAACGGCTCCGGGCCGCGGATCGCCTCGCGCGGGGCGTCTTCCAGCACCGCCGCAAGGCTCTCGGCAGCGCTCTTCGAGCCGCCGGTCATGAGCCGGAGCGGGTGCGGGAGGTGCTCGCGGCCCTCGGGATCGACGGTGGCCGCCGGCCCGAGACCCTTGTCCCCGCCGATTTCCCGGCCCTCGCCGCTCGTCTCCTGCCTCCGATGCCGTGAGCGCGGCCTGGAGGCGGTTTGACCCTGTCGCCGGGACGGGGTAGACTTCCCTGTTTGCCCGTCTTCTGGCAGGCGGGATCGTTCGGGGGACTCTCCCCCGGGAGCCTGGAAGAGGGAATCGTGCCGCAGATCCCCCCGGCGAAGGTCGACGAGGTACGCGCCGCCACGGACATCGTGGACGTCATATCGCGCTACCTCCCGCTCAAGCGGAGCGGGGCGAACTTCGTGGCCGTGTGCCCGTTCCACCCGGACAAGTCCCCCTCCCTGACGGTCTGGCCGGCCACGCAGACCTTCCGGTGCTTCGGTTGCGGCAAGGGCGGCGACGTCTTCCACTTCCTCATGGAGCGGGAGCGGCTGTCGTTCCCCGAGGCGCTCCGCAGCCTGGCCCGGGACGCCGGGATCGAAGTCGGGGGAGCGGGCGGGGAACGGGAGGACCGCGAGGGACGAGAGAGGCTCTACGGCCTCCTCGAATGGGCGTGCCGGTTCTTCGAGACGCACCTTCGTTCGCCGGTCGGCGCGAAGGCCATCCAGTACCTGAAGAACCGGAAGATCACGGGGGAGAGCGCGAAAGCCTTCCGGCTCGGCTGCTCGCCGAACGCCTGGGGAGCCCTCCGGGACGCCGCGCACCAGGAGGGCTACTCCGACGACCATCTCTCTCGCGCCGGGCTCATCCGCACGGGGCAGAAGGAGCCCTACGACTGGTTCCGCGACCGCCTCATGTTCCCGATCCAGGACGTCCGGGGCCGCGTGGTCGGGTTCGGCGGTCGCACGTTCGGCGACGACGAGCCGAAGTATCTGAACTCCCCGGACACGGAGCTGTTCAAGAAGGGGAGCATGCTGTACGGCCTCCATCTGGCCCGGGACGAGGCCGTCCGTCTCCACCGGCTCGGGATCGTCGAGGGGTACACGGACGCGATCATGGCCCACCAGCACGGCGTGAAGTGGATCGTGGCCGGCCTCGGCACCGGTCTCACGAGGGACCACGCGGTCCTCGTGCGCCGGTACGCCGAGCGGGTGGATCTGGTCTACGACGGGGACGCGGCGGGGGTGAAGGCGGCGGAACGGGCCGTGGACGCCTTCCTCGAGGTGGAGGCGGACATCCGGGTGGTATCGCTTCCCGATGAACTCGACCCCTGCGACTTCCTCGTCGAGCGCGGCCCGGAGCGGTTCGCGGAGATGCTCGGGCAGGGGACGGAGGTATTCGACTTCCTGCTCGCCCGGGCCGTCGTGCGGAACGACGTCTCGACGACCCACGGGCGGACCGCGGCGGTGGACTTCGTGCTGTCGTCCGTGGCGAAGGTCGCCAACCCGGTGAAGCGGGACATCCTCCTCCACCGGACCGCGGAGGGTCTCTCGGTGGGCGAGGCGGCGGTGCGCTCGCGGCTGCGGGCGGTCACCCCCCGCGGGGGAGTGATCCGGACGGATTCCGAACCTCCCGCGGCGGCGGTCGAGGAGGACCCCCTCTCGGAGCGGCTCCTCCTCCAGGCCGTGCTCTTCGAACCCGCGCTCGCCGGGCGTCTCGCCGAGGAGTGGCCTCCGGAGCGGTTCCGCGGAGGGGGGACCCGTGCCCTCGCCGGCGCGCTCCTGTCGCTCGGCGCCAGGCGGGAGGACTGGTCGGCCGCGGAGCTCGCGGGACTGCTCCCGGAGCCGGCCCACGGCGCCCTCCTTGCGGCCCTTCTCGCGGAGGGCGAGGGCAAGGCGGATTTCGGCAAGCAGTTCACGGACTGCCTCGAGGGCCTCACACGGGAGGTCCGCGTGCGGGAGGCGAAAGAGCGGATTCGGCTGGCCATCGAGCGGGGAGACGCAGAAGAACGTCGGGAATGGGAGCGCGAACTGTTTCGGTTGCAGCGCCGGGCGCGGTAAGATCGAGAGTTTGACCCGTCTCCGGACGGAGGACCAAGCGGATGAAGTTGGAGCCCGAGCTGAAGTCGCTGGTCGAAGAAGGCAAGCGCAAGGGGTTCCTCACCTACGAGGACATCAATCGTCTCCTCCCCGAGGACCTGGTCTCCGGGGACCGGATCGACGCCATTTTCACCTCGCTGGAGGAACTCGGGATCGAGGTCGTGGACGAGGAAGAGGAGGAAGAGCGCCAGACGCGGCGCCGCCGCCCCCTTCCCACGATGGATTCCGAGTACGAGGACAGTGAGCCGGCGGAGGTCGAGGAGGACGAGGAGCGCGAGGAAGAAGAGGATACCGCCTTCCTCTTCGAGGGGCCGGGGACGGAGAAGATCGACGACCCGGTCCGCATGTACCTCACGCAGATGGGAGAGATCCCGCTCCTCACCCGGGACCAGGAGATCCGGCTCGCCAAGCTGATCGAACTGACCCGCAAGCGCTATCGCAAGAAGGTGCTCGAATCCGGAATCGCGCAGGAGGCGGCGATCCGGACGCTGAAGGAAGTGGTGGAGGGTGACCTCGCCTTCGACCGCACCCTGAAGATCTCCTCGGCCGCGGAGATCGGCAAGGAGGACGTGGCGTTCCGGCTGCCGGAGAGCATCGGGACGCTGGAGAAGATGCTCGTGCTGTGCCGTGCGGACTTCGGCCGGCAGATCAAGCTGAAGCCCGGTTCCAAGGGCTGGCGCGACATCGTGCGCCGGATCCGGGACCGTCGCCGCAAGGCAGTGATCCTCCTCGAGGAGTTGTGCCTCCAGACGAAGAACGTCCGGCCGATGAAGGACGAGCTCTCGGAGATCCTCCGGGAGATGAACGAGCTCCGCGCGAGGATCGCCGCGAGCGAGAAGGACGGCGTCCAGAAGCGCGACCTGAAGATCCTCGAGGACCGTCTGAACGAGCTGATGATCCGGGCCGGAGAAGTGCCGGAGGAGTTGGCCCGCCGCGTCGTGCACGTGGCCGACCGCTTCGAGAACTACGAGGAGGCCAAGCGCCAGCTGTCTTCCGGGAACCTGCGCCTCGTCGTCTCCATCGCCAAGAAGTACCGCAACCGCGGCCTGACCTTCCTCGACCTGATCCAGGAGGGGAACACCGGCCTCATGAAGGCGGTGGAGAAGTACGAGTACCGCCGGGGCTACAAGTTCTCCACCTACGCCACGTGGTGGATCCGGCAGGCCATCACCCGGTCCATCGCGGACCAGGCGCGGACGATCCGTATCCCGGTCCACATGATCGAGACGATGTCGAAGCTCAGGAACGTGACGAAGGAGCTGACGCAGCGCAAGGGTCGCGAGCCGACGATCGACGAGATCGCGAACCTGTCCGGCATCTCGGTGGACGAGACGAAGCGGGTCTTCAAGATCGCGAAGCACCCCATCTCGCTCGACCGCCCGATCGGCGACTCGGATGACTCGTACTTCGGCGACTTCATCGAGGACGAGACGGCGGAATCGCCGGTGAGCGCCGCGACCCACGAGATGCTGAAGGACAAGATCGAGCGCGTCCTGCAGACCCTCACCTTCCGGGAGCGCGAGATCATCAAGCTGCGCTACGGGATCGGGGACGGCTACACGTACACCCTCGAGGAGGTCGGGAAGATCTTCAAGGTGACGAGGGAGCGGGTGCGCCAGATCGAGGCGAAGGCCGTGAGGAAGCTGCAACACCCCGTGCGGGCGAGGAAGCTGGAGGGCTTCCTCGACAGCGCGGGCCTTCGATAGCCCGGGCCGGCCGCAAGGCCGGCCCTTTTCGTTGCCGGGCGACCGGCGGCGGGAGTGACAAGTGAACGAGGTGATCAGGAAACTGCTCCTGCTCCAGGAGACGGACCGGAAGAAGCGTGATGTCGAAGCGAAACTCGCGGCGGGGGGCTCCCGGGTGGACGCGGTCCGGGCGAAGCTCGACCGGCACCGGGCGCTTCTTGACGAGGCCTCCCGGAAGGCGAAGGAGGCCGGACTCATCGAGAGGCAGAAGTTCGGGCAGGTGGACGAGGTCGAGCGGAAGATCCGGGACGTCCAGCTCCTCCTCAACCGGGCGAGTTCCAACACGGAGTACGCGAATCTGAAGAAGCAGATCGCCGGGATGGGCGCCGACCGTTCGATTCTCGAGGAGGAGGCGCTGCAGCAGGCCACGCTCAAGGAGCAGCGGGAGCGGGAGGCGAAGGTCGAGCAGGACCGCGTGGCGGCGCTGACCGTCGAAGTCGAGCGGGAACAGGCGACCTGGGGTGAGGACCGCAAGTCGCTGGACGCGGAGCTCTCCGCGCTCGGCGCGGCGCGCGAGGCCTGCCGGCAGGGGATCGCGCCGACCTGGCTCGACCGCTACGAGCGGATTCTCGCGAGCGGCCGGTTCCCGGTCCTGGTGCCGGTGGTGGAGCTCTACTGTCAGGGCTGCATGATGGAGCACTCGATCCACGACGTGACGCGGGCCTTCCAGGCCGCGGAGGTCGTGGTGTGCAAGTCCTGCCAGCGGATGATGTACGCTGAGACGCTGTGAAGCGTCTCGTCCTCGCGACCGTCCTCCTCCTCGCCCCCACTGCCCGCGGCGGGGATGACCTCCTCGTGCAAGCCCGGGCGCTCGAGGCGGAGGTCGTCGCCACGGTCGATCGCGTGCGACCCGCAGTGGTGGCGATCGAGGCCCGCGGCGGGCCCGAGGGTGGGCTTCCGGCGCGCGGTGGTTCCGGCGTGATCATCGACGCCTCGGGCCTGGTCCTGACCAACCATCACGTCGTCGGCCGGGGAGCCGAGGTCTTCGTGACCCTCGCGGGCCGCCGGCGGCTCCGCGCCACCGTGCTCGGAGAGGACGAGTCCGGCGATCTCTGCCTCCTCCGACTTCCCGGACCCGGGCCGTTTCCCAGCGTGGAGTTCGGGGATCCGCGGGCCCTCCGGGTGGGCGACTGGCTCGTGGCCATGGGGAACCCCCGGGGTGTCGCCGAGGACGGGCGGGCCGCGGTCTCCTTCGGCATCCTGTCGGCGCGGCACGTACTCGGCGGCGGCGGTCCCGGGCGCCGGCTCTTCTACGGCGACGCGCTGCAGACCGACGCGGAGGTGAACCCCGGGAACTCCGGCGGGCCGCTGTTCGACCTCTCGGGGCGGCTCATGGGGATCAACGGCCGCATCGCCACGCGGATCCAGGCCGGCGGCGGGGGGGTGAACTCCAACGTCGGGTTCGCGATCCCCGCCGACCAGATCCGGCGCTTCCTGCCGCACCTCCTTGCGGGTGGAGAGGTTCGCCACGGCTACCTCGGCGTGCGCGCGCACGAGGGCGAGGCGGGGGTGGTCTCGGTGGCGGTCGTCCTCCCGCAGACGGCCGCCGAGACCGCCGGGCTGCGGCCGGGCGATGTGCTCCTGGCCATGGACGGCGAGCCGGTCACCTCCACGGTGCGCCTGCTGAACCTCGTGAGCAGCCGGCCCGCCGGAGACCGGGTCGCCCTGCGGATCCGGCGGGACGGTGCGGAGCGGATCCTCATCTTCCCGCTCGGAGAGCGGGTCGACGTCGCGGAGGAGGAGAACCCGTGAGGCGGCTCGCGGCGACGGGCGTCCTGCTCCTCCTCGGGGCCGCCGCGGCGGCGGGGGTCCGGGCCGGGGAGGCCTCGGCGCGTTCCGCCGCGGCGGCGGCCCGGCTCGCTCCCGCGGTGGTCAGGGTGTTCGGGCTGCCCGCCGGAGGGTTTCCGGCCACCGGGGTGGTCCTCGCCGATGGCTCGCTCGTCCTCACCTGGTCGCGGCCGGCGGAGATCGGTCACCGGGTGCGTGTCTCGCGGCCCGGGGAGTCGGGGCGGAACGGGGCGGTCGCGGCGCGGGACGCGGCGACCGGGGTCACGGTCGTGCGGGTCGACGGCGAGCCGTTCCCGGCCCGCATCGCCGTCGGCCCGGATCCGGAGACCGGCGAACCGGTCCTCGTGGCGGGCCACCCCTACGGGACCGTGCGGGGGGAAGGCGGGCCGGCGGTGGGGCTCGGAGTCGTCGCGCAGCGGGACCCGGCCACCGGCCGCGCGCTGCTCTCCTGCGCGGTGAACCCCGGGGACTACGGGGGGCCGGTGGCGGACCGTGAGGGGCGACTGGTGGGCGTGATGCTCGCGGATCAGGACCCGGTCTCGGGCCTGCCGCACGCCGTGCTTCTCGGGGCGCTTCGATCGCGACTGCCCCTGATCCCGGAGGCGGAGTCCGGGGTCGCCGAGCCGTGGCCGGTCCACGAGTGTCTCCGGCGGGCGGTGCAGGTGGTCTGGCCCGGGGTCGTGAGCCTCGCCACCGAGGCCGAACCGGACAAGTGGTTCTCCGGGGTGGTCGCGGATGACCAGGGCGGCGTGCTCACCACGCGACCCGGGTTGCCTTCGGGCTCGAAGCTCGTGGCGGTGCTTCCGGGGGGGGGCGAGCGGACGGCGCTGGTCCTCGGTACGGTGGAGCGCTTCGGGGTCACGCTCCTCCGGCTCGAAGGGCCCGATCCGCCGGTCCCGGTCCGTTTCGCGGAGGAACCGCCGGCGGTAGGGTCGTTCGTGGCCGGGGTGGGTAACCCGAACGGCCGTGAGACGGGCCGCGGGCCGCTCGTCACCGTGGGGGTGGTGGGCGGTGTGAACCGTTCGGACCGGCGCTACGATGCGGTGGTCACGGACGCGGCGGTGAACCGCGGCAACGCGGGAGGGGTGCTCGTCGATCTGGAGGGGCGGGTGGTGGGCCTGCTCACGACGCTGAACGGCTCGACGCTGCTGTCGGTGGGGGCCAACTCCGGAGTGGGCTTCGCGATCCCGTTCCCGCCGATCGCCGGCCATCTCGAGGCGCTGCGGCGCGGTGAGACCGTGGCGTGGCGGCCGGGCTATCTCGGCGTCTCGCTCTCCTACGAAGAGGTGGAGGGGGGAGGGGTGCTCGTGGAGGCGGTCGTTCCGGGCCTCCCCGCCGAGAAGGCGGGAATGCGGGCCGGCGACGTCATCATCTCGGTGGGGGATTCCCGCATCGGCGGCTTCGAGGACCTGCGCCAGGCCTTTCTCCCGCTCCGGGAAGGCGAGCAGGTGAAGGTCGTGATCCGCCGCGACGGCGCCGAGCAGACCTTCGAGCCCGTCCTGGCCCTCCGCCCGGAGTGAGCAGGAGTCTCCCGCCGGCAGCCCGTCGCCGGGGAGCTTCCTGGCGCCTGAGGGCTTGCGCGGACGGGTGCCAGCGGCCGGTCAGGTCAGGAGGAACGCCGACAGGAGGCCGAGGACGATCATCGCGCCAAAGCTCGGGATCGTGTAGCGACGGAGTTCCTTCGAGCCGGCGGCCACGGTCATGCCGCACTTCACCGCGGTGTTCGACATCATCGCGAGCACGATCGCGGTGACTGCGGTCCCCATCGCCTGACGGGCCCGCTCCTCGGCTTCCCTCCGGTCCTGCTCCTCCGCGTTTCGTGCCGCCGTGACCCGGTCCCGCACGTCGTTCGACGATTGCACGGTGATGGCGTCCACGTCGGTCAGGCCGGCGAGGATGCTTGCGGCGTAGAGCCCCTTCTCCTGGAATTGGTCCTGGGCCGCGCGGGTCACGAGGAAGATGAGCGCGAGGAACACGCCGAACTTGATCGCCGAACCGAGTTCGAAGGGGTTTTTCGTGGCCACGGGCTCCTCGCTCGGCGCCGTTGTCCTCGCGTGGCGGAGGAACAGGATGCCGCTGGCCGCGAGCCCGGCCGCGGTCAGAACGGCGATGGGCTTCCACAGGAAGGTCAGGAGGGACGGGCTGATCACCGCCGCGGTGATGAGCACGCGCGGGAACATGATCGTGGAGGCCAGCACGATCGCCACCGCGAACTCGCGCGCCATGTGGGGCTCGTCGCGGCTCCGCTTGCTGAACGCGAGGGCCACGGCGGTGCTGGAGGCGAGGCCGCCGAGGATGCCGGTCATCCCGATGCCCTTCTTCGCCCCGAAGACCTTCACCGCCACGTAGCCGGCGAAGGAGATCCCGGCGATCAGCACCACGTACTTCCAGATCCGGTATGGGTTCCACGCGCCGTAGGGACCGAAATTCTCGTTCGGGAGGAGGGGCAGGACGATCAGCGTGACGATGGCGAGTTTCAGGACCGCGGAGACGTCGTCGCGAACCAGTTTCTGGACGAGACGGTGCAGAGCCTGGCGGAGGCTCAGGAACAGCGTGGCCACGACGGCGAGCGCCGAGGCGAAGCCTTCGTAGCCGTGGTAGCAGAGCGCGCCGAAGAGGATCACCACGAGGGCGGAGATCTCGGTGGTGGCGCCCATGTCGCCGCGCAGCGAGGTCACCACGTAGGTGGCCACGACGAGGCCGCCGAAGCCGATGAGCACGGCGGCCAGGATGAGGGGATGGCGGCCGTCGGCGAGCAGCGCCCCGGCGAAGCCGAGCATCGCGATGATCGGGAACGTGCGCACGCCGGCGAAGAGCGGCTCACCCTCTTCGCGGGAGAACTGGCGCTCCGCGCCCACGAGGAGCCCCAGAAGCACCGCCACCGCCCCGCGCCGGGCGAGTGACGAGAAGTCCTCCTGCACCGCCGCCGCCAGCAGCCCCGGAATGTCCATGGCCGTGATCTTCGCCGGGGGGGCCATCCGGGTCAAGGTGGAGGTGATCGGGGAAGGTCCTTCGCCGGCCGTCCATCCGACGTATCCTCCGCGGCGAAGGAAGGAAGGGTCCCATGATCCTCACGGAGTCGGCGGCTGACCTGTTCACGGTCTCCAGTCTCGTGGCACTGCTCACCCTCAGTGACGGATCCGCTCCCAGCGGGTCTCGAAGACGAAGTGCGGATCCGTATCGGCGTTGTGGCAGTCACGGCAGGAGGCGCGGGGGTCCTTCGCCGGTTTCGCCCCGCCCCGGAGGTGGTCCGCCGCCGCGCCGTGACAGGCTTCGCAGCCCACCATGGCGAGTTGCGGGGTCTCATCGACCGACAGGAAGCCGGTCCGCTCGCCATACCCGATGACATGGCAGCCCACGCAGTCGGGGTCGATCTCGCGACCGGTCTTCGCGAGGGACGCGATGGCGCGGCGGTGACGGGTGCCCTCGTGGGTTCTCCATGCGCCGAGATGACAGTCCGCGCAGGCCTCGTCCCCGGCGTAGCCCGATCCGGACGGGGGCGCCCGCGCGTTCATCCGATGGAGGAGGTCCTCCTCGGCGAGCCGCCGGACGTAGGTCGCGAGCGCGGCCCGCATCCCGGCGTGGCCGGGGATCCCCTCCGCCATTTCGAGCACCTCCGGTGCCGGCGCCAGCCGGATCACCCACCGCGAGCGGTCTCCCGGAGAGAAGATCCGCGGGCTTCGCACGAGGGGCTCGCCGCCGGACTTCGCGAAGCAGACGGCGTGCAATTCCGGGAACGCCGCCGCGAGGCGGACTGCCCCGGGTTCCGCGCCGCAGAAGAGGAGGAGGGCGCGTGTGTTCGGGGCCATCCCGGCGAGGGCCGCCCGGACGGCGGCTTCGGTCTCGCCCACCGCCGCCGCGGGAGCGAGGGCGGGGTCGAGGGCGCCGACCACGCGGAACCGCTCTCCGCCGGCCTCGAACTCCGCGAAGGGCGCGAAGGCCAGCTTCCCCGGGGCCGCGAGGATGTTCGCCGAGATGAGGGGGAACGAGGCGAGACCCGCCGCGGACCGGAGGAAGTCGATCCCGAGCGCGAGGTCCCGCTCGCCCACGTTCATCGCCCGGCAGCCGATCTCGGAGAGGGCGGCCAGGAACGTCTCAACCTTCAGTTCGGCGAGTCGGCCGGGCCGGTCGATGAGGTTCCCTCCCTCGAGGAGTACTCCGCCGGCCACGGTGGTACCCTTGCGCTCGAGCCCTCCGAGCTGGGGCCGAGTGCAGCCGCAGGGCTCGAGGTAGCCGAGTTCGTCGCCGGCGAAGTAGAGGGCCGGGACCCCCGCGGGCAGGGGCGCCTCGGCGGGCCCTTGCGCGCAGGCCGCGGCCACGAGGATGAGGATCGGGAGCCGTCTCATCGAGCGCCTCCTCCGGGCACCTCGAAGGGCAGGTCGATCACCGGCTCCTTCGGGTCGTCGGTCCGGATGATGAGGGCGCCCCGGACCGTCTGTCGGGGCACCTCGCCGTGGATCTTCAGGGTCACCTTCCACTTTCCCGGCTCCACGCGGGTCTTCTCCGTTTCGAAGAGGCCCGAGGGATCCTTGACCTCGGTGATCGTGAGTGACTTCCCGTCGTTCCGGTACACGAAGACCTCGCGCGTCATCTTCGTGCCGGGGGCCATGACCGGGAACCAGAGGCGTTCGGGGACCACGAGCACCGCCTCGCGCACCGATCCGATCACGACGAGGACGAGTTGCGGGTCCCGCCGGCTGTTCGTGAAGACCGTGACCTTCTCCGAGAAGTCGCGGACGCCGAAGTCCGGGCCGAACGTGAGGTTCACGCGGTAGCCCCGCTTCTCCGTCGATCCCGGAGGGATCGGGCCCACCTCGGCGCGGATCTGCGGATTGCTCACCGTCACCCCGGAGATCGAGAGGTCGAAGTCCCCCCGCAGGTTCAGGACGTCGAAGTGGGCCTTCACATCGCCCGCGGAGCGGGTGGTCCGCAGTACGAGTTGCAGCGGGTCGAGGGCGGCGTCCGCGATGACGGTGCAGGAGATCGGGTAGACCGAGATCGGGTGCGTGGGGTCGTTCGTGTAGACCTCCACCCGCTTCACCCGGTCGCCGGCGAGGCCGCCGGTGTCGAGGACGACCCGCATGGTGCCTCTTCCGCCGGGCGGGATGGTCCTCGACGAGAGAAGGGCCGCCGCGCATCCGCAGTGCGTGATCACCTTGCCGATCTCCAGCGGGGCGTCGCCCGTGTTGTAGAAGATCGCCGTGTGCTCGACCTTCGCGTTCTTCTCCTGGAGGCCGAAGTCGTGGCCGTCGGCGGTGAAGACGAGCCGGGGGCCGGGAACGCCCGCGGCGCCGGGGAAGCCGGGATCGGGGTCGATGGTTCCGCCGGGCGTGGCGGTCCGGCCCGGTGTCCAAGCGTCGGTCCCGGAGGCGGCGGGGCCCGAGGGGGTACGGGGACCGCCGGTTCCGGACTCCTCCGACAGGGATGCGCAGGCCGCGAGCGCGGCGGCGAGGGCAATGAGCACGGTCGATCGCATCGGGACGGGCCTCCGCAAGTCCCGGCGGGGCGGCGTTTCCCGGTCCGGGGCCGAGCGGGTATTCTACCGTGCCGGAAGACCGACTACCCGCGTTGCGGGGGGGGCGTGAAGGATGGAATTCGTCTATGTGGTGAAACGATACGACCTCTTCGACCTGTCCTTTCCCCACGGCTTCCGGCGGCCCTGGGAGGTCCCGCTTCCACTGTGGATCGAGCGGATCCGGACGCGCGGGTTCTTCGTGGAACGGCGCCACGCCGAGCGCGACTCCGCCCTGAAGCAGATCATCCCCTACTGCGTTCTCCTGCGGGGAGGGGAAGTCTTCACGATGCGCCGCCAGAAGAAGGGCGGGGAGTCACGGCTGTTCCACAAGATCTCGATCGGCGTGGGAGGCCACATCAACCCCGTCGACCGCGAGGACGACCCTCTCGCCGCGGGACTGCATCGCGAAATCGAAGAGGAGGTCCACATCGAGGGGGGGTACGTCGAGGAGCCCCTCGGAGTGATCAACGATGAATCCGAGGAGGTGGGCGCTGTCCACTTCGGTCTCGTCTTCGGGGTCCGGCCGAAGGGCGGGGTGACGATCCGGGAGACCGAGCAGCTCGAGGGCGGCTGGGTCCCGGTGGAGGAGTTGCGCGCGCGGCTCGCCGCCGACCGCGCCGAGTTCGAAAGCTGGTCCGCCCTGATCCTCGACCGCATCTCCGAGCTGGTCTAGCAGCCCGTCGGCGTAAGCCCTCAGGCGCGCGGAGGCCCCTCGGCGACGGGCTGCTGGCTCGGAGCGACACGTAACGACTTTCCGGGTTTTCTCAGTTCCGGACCGCGTGGAGTTTCGGGCGGTTGCGCGTGGGGCAGCCCCTGGTCCGGTCCCCCTGGGCCTTCGGAGCCCCCCCCCTCCGTGGGGGAACTGGCAGGTCGTACGGTTGGGTCCGATCGAAATCGAAATCGGTATCGGAGTCGGAGTCGAAATCGAAATCGAAATCGAAATCGGAGTCGTAATCGGAGTCGGATTCGGAATCGGATTCGAGCGGACAGGCGATTCCGATCCCGATTCGGATCCCGATACCGATCCCGATCCCGATCCCGATACCGATTTCGATACCGATTTCGAATTGGATGAGGGGAAGTCCCAGGCGGCGGATGCACTGGACGCTGGTGCTTCGCGCCGGTGATCCTGGTCGTGATCGGGCTTCGGCGGCCCGGTCAGGGCCGTGAAGTCCACCCGCTCCTCGCTTGCAGCCCGTCGGTGTAAGGGGTCGCATTGCCGAGAACGTCCCCGCCCCCGACGGGCTGCTAGTGGTCCTCCCGGGGGAGGAGGCGGATCTTGCGGGTCTCCGCCTCGTCGATCGCCTTCACCCAGTTGACCAGCGCCGGATACTCGTCCTTCTCCAGGCGCACGGGGCGGAAACGGGTGCGGCGCGTGACGGCGAGCGTGCCGGCGGGGGTCATCTCCACGGTGAGGGAGTAGTAGCCGAGGGGACCGATCGTCACATGGTCCGAGGGGAGGCTCGCGACGCGCCACGCCCCGCCGAGATCGATCTCCACGCGATCCACCTGCCCGTCATCGGTATCGATCACCATGGGGTGGATGCGCTCGGGCTTCCCCACGTACTCCTGCGCGAGCCGGAGGGGGCGCAGACCGAGGTCACAGCTCGCTCCGGGGCCGTCGGCGGCGAGGAACGTCGGGAGGCTCGCGTTCGCCGCGAGGATCGCCGGCTGGCCGGGCGTCAGGAGGTCGGGGAGGTCATGGCTCTCGACGGTCGCCCCCGGGAAGACCATGGAGACGATGCCCTCGAGAGTCCGCCGGCGCCCGTCGGCGTCGGTCCGACGGAGCTGCTCCTTCCACTCGTAGCCCGCCTCCTCGCGGATTTCGAGAGTGAACTCGGCACTCGTGGCGGAGCGGTCGGCGGTCAGGCGAACCCGGGCCGTGGAGATGTTCTCGCAATCCTCGTCCGGTGCGGGCGGCAGGCTCTCGATCCGGCCCCCCGACGGGCCGAGGAGCATGACCGGAGAGTCGCGGCAGTCGTCGGGGATCCGCCCGAAAGGCGCGAAGCGCGGGCCGTCGAAGACCCATGTCGAACCGCTGTCCCCGCCGTGGATGCGGAGGGCCCGGCGCTGGAAACGGCCGGCCTCCGGGGCGTCATCGTGCACGTGCCGGCCGCGATCGGGGCAGGCCATGCCGGGCTCGAAGGGGACGTCCGCCGCGAGGAGGAGGGAGGCGAGGAGGGAGAACCGGTCGCCGGACTTCTCGATGAGCGTGGCGGTGGGGCTGCCCGGTCCTCCATCTCCGGTCACGTGGCCGTTCACGAAGGCATGAAGGGCCCGGGCCTTCTCCAGGTCCGTGGAGATGTCGCGCGTCCGTTCGCCGGCGGCGGCCCGCAGGGGCGGTGTCGGGGCGAGGCCATTCCAGAAGGACCCGGAGAGTTCCGAGGCCACGTCGTCGAGGGGTGGATGGCGGACGAACTGCGCGGAAGGGAGCAGATCCTCGGCGGGGGGCATGAACGGCTCCACCTCGACCCGCGGCGAGTTCTCGACCTCGAAGCGGTGGACGATCGTGTCGCCGTCCGTGCTGACCTCGTGACGGCCGGCGAAGTTCCGCAGGACGAGTTCGCACTCGAAGTCCTTCGGCAGGATCACGACCCACCGGGAGAGCAGGACCGCGTTCTCGAAGTCCGGGTCGCCGAAGAAGAAGCGATGGGTCGTGAACTCGCGGCCGGCCGAGGGCGAATCGGCGCGGTAGCGGTAGTCGACCACCGCGCCCGGCGCGAGGGCGGGCATGTTGAAGGAGTTCCGCGAGACCCCCACCGGTTCGAAGACCCGGCCGGAGGGGTCGATCGTCCGGACTTCCAGCGTCTCGCCCGGGGTCTCGACCCGGCCGAAGGCCTCGACGCCCTTCTCGTCGAGCAGTTTGTGGACCATGTGGACGACGGAGGAGGAACTGCCGTCCGGCCAGACGCGCTGGATGGTCTGGTCGAGCAGGCAGATCGCGGGCGAGCGGGGGTGTTCTTCCCGGCCCGGCGCCTTGCGGATGAGGCCGAAGACGTCGGTTTCGAAGGGCCGGGCGAAGTCCGAGTCGACCCCTTCGAGTCGGTCGATCGCCCGGCGAAGATCGGCCTGCGATGGATCCACGACGAGGCTTCGACGCCAATGCTCCACGGTTCCGGCCAGGTCGCCGGACCGGAGCAGCAGGTCTCCGATGCGGCGGGGGTGCCACGGGCCATGGGGGTAGGCGGCGGCGATGGCGCCGAGCGCGGCGAGCGCCTCGCCGGTCCGACCCCGGTCGGCGAGGAGACCGGCGAGCTCGATCCGATTTCCCGCGTGCCGCGGCCAGAAAGCCGAGATCCGCTCGAGACGGGCGATGGCGGAATCCAGGTCGCCCCGGACCGCGTCGAGCTCCGCGATCCGGCGGAGGGCCGCCCAGTCGTTCGCGCGGGCGGCAAGGGCGGCCTCGAGGTGCTTCCGCCTGAGGGTGGTGTTCCCGTAATGCTCGAAGTGCTGCGCGAGGAAGAACCGCGCGTCCCGGAACCGCGGGGCGGTCTCGAGGCAGGCCGATGCGGCGTCGAGGGCCTCCTTCTCCCACTCGCGGTCGGCGGCCACCCGGCAGAGGAGCCAGCGGGCCTCGAGGTCTCCCGGCACCTTCGCGAGGCGGGCGCGGAGGGCGGCGACGGCCTGCTCCGAGCGGTCGTCACCGTGATCGAGGGCGGCGAGCGCGATGATCGCCGGGCCGAAGTCGGGGTCGACGTACGTGCCGAGAAGGTAGTGGAGGCCGGGGTCCTCGGCGGCCTCCCGCGCGGCACGTTCGAACAGCGTCACCGCCTCGATGTCGAGCCCCTCGTCGAGGAGGAGGATCCCGCGCACCGCAAGGCCGTGCGGCGTATGGTCCCCTGCGAGTGGATCCGCGGGGATCGGCGGCGGGGCGAGGGCCGCGGGTGCCGGTCCGACCTCGCGGAGGACGGGCGAATCCTCCTCGGCAAGTCCGGGGAGCGGGGCGAGCCGATCGGGATCGACGATCTTCAGGGAGAACTGAGCGCCGGTCCCCACGCCCTTCACGACGATCCGGTTCAGGCCCGGCCGGAGGACGGCGGGGGCGAAGCGGGTAGAGGGCCGTCGCTCCCGCCGGCGGTCCATGCGGAGCGCCTCCACGCCGTTCACGAAGACGCGCAGGGTCCCGCCGGAGACGACACGCAGGAGGGCGGGCCGCGCCGCATCGGAACGGACCTGGGCCACGGCGAAGAAGACGCCCCGGCCCTCCGGCAGGACATCGAAGGGTTCGATCGTGCGGTCATCGTCGAGGGGGAGCGGAAGGAACCGCAGGTCCCGGCCCGCCTCGCGGTAAGGGCGGGCGAAGTCGAGGCTCTCGTCGGGACCGAAGCGCCGGTCGATCCCCGACGGAACCTCGATGCCGAAGGGGCCGCCGACCACCCAGTGGAGTGCGTGCCCCCGGTCGGGGGCGAGCGCCTCCGCGCGGTCGATTTCGCCTCGTTCCCGCAGTCTCTCGGAGACGTACCGGCGCAACCCCTCGTCGTTCTCCCCGGAGCGGACCCCGCGCTCGATGACCGCGAGGAGCCGGTTCGTCACGCCGTCCTCGGAGACCGCGAACTGGCGGGAATCGTGGATCCGGAGGAGCGCGGCGGGCAGCAGCGGGGACTCCGGGTCGCGCTCGATGATCCCGGCCATGGCATCGAGGATCGCGTCATGGTCGGCCCGGGCGAGGGCGGATGGGGAGGCGATCTCGCGGGCGTCCTCCGCCGGGTAGGCATGGGCCGGAGCGACGGGCACGAGGAGCGCGAGGCAGAGGAGGAGGGCGGTTCGCGGGGTCATGGTCTACTCCGGGGCGATGACGAGTTTCTCTTTCGCCGAGAGGTCGATGGCGGCGGCGAACTCGCGGAACGCGGCATAGTCCGACTTCGGGATCCGATGGCTCCTGAGGATGAGGGTGCGGCTCAACCGCGCGAGGCCATCGGTGATTTCGACGGTCGAGGAGAAGGAGCCGAAGGGGTGGTCGAGAGTCACCGGATGGGGCGTCTCGACGACCCGGTGGCCTGGCGGCAGGCGGACCGCGAGTTCGAGGGAGACGCGGACCGGCGGCCCGAGGAGGATGTCATGTTCCCGGGTCGTGCTCGCCACGAGCGGGGAGAGGTTCATCTGTTCGTAGGCGGCGCGGACCTCGAGGCCCCGGGCCGTCCGCTCCGCGTACTTCGGCACCTCCGCGGCGAAGCGGAAACCCGCCTCGGCCCGCGAGAGGTCCGTCAGGTCGGAAAACGAGTACTCGCCGAGAGTGGCCTTCCCGAAGAGGCTCCCGAGCATCATGTTCAGGTGCAGGGCGCGCTGGCCCTCCACGGCGAAGGCCGAACGGATGAGGACGGCGGCGTCCCCCAGGAACTCGAACTCCGCGGCCACTTTCCCGGAGCCGTCGGGTCGCAGTTCGGCCTCGATGGACTGGGTGGCTCCGTTCGCCGCCGGGTCGTTCCACGGAGTGGTCATCACCTCGCCGCCCTCCGGCCGGACGACGAGCACCCGTGCCCCGCGGTCCATGCCCGGGAGGCTCTCGATCGAGCCGTACTGCGCGGTGCCGTCGAGGAACAACGCCCGGCCGGCGCCGTCGGCGTCGGGAACATACGCGATGCAGTGGTTGAAGCTCCCCACGAGCGGGAGGGCGAGGTCCTGGTCGAAACGCTGCTCCGTGGCGTGGATCAGGACCGGCCAGGCCGGGACGCCGATCTCCCGGAGCAGCGTGACGGCGAGGATGGCCTTGTCCTTGCAGTCCCCGAACTTCCGCGCGTAGATCGCTGTCGCGTCATAGGGCTTGTAGCCGTGGACGCCGAATTCCCAGGAGGCGTCGTAGCGGATCGCGGTGGTCACGAAGTCGAAGATCGCCCGGACCTTCTCGAAACGCGACGCCTTCCCGGCGACGAGTTCCGCAACCTTCGCCCGCATCTCGTCGTTCACCTGGAACTGGCTCTTGATGAGGTCCCAGTACCACCTCGCGAAGTCGTCCCAGTTCCCGATGTTCGAGACGCGGATCTGCGGGCAGATCTCGGCGAGCGGGGGCATCAGCGGCTCGGTGCGGATCTTCGCGATGGGTCCCGGCCGGAAGGCGTGGATCCTCGTGCGGCCACCGGACCCTTCCGTGACCTCGGGCACGATCTCGAGATTGCGGGCGGAGAAATGGAGCGGCTTGTCCGCCGGGGCGATCACGATGTACTCCGAGGCGAGGGTGGGGACCTGGTCGCCGAAGAAGAACGTCTCCCCGAAACAGTCCCCGAAGAACGTCTGCCGGATCTGATCGACCCGCCATTCCAGGTGGACCACGTCCCCGGGGGTGAGGCGCGGGAGGTCCACATACCGTTCGTTCACCACCCGGCCGTCGGCGGTGGCGCCGTCGGGGTGGGTCACCCGCGCCAGCTTGTAGTGGATCGCCTGCTCCTCGGAGTACCACGGAGCGCTGAAGCGGTCGAAACGGGTGACGCCCTGATCATTCAGGATCTTCACCACGAGGCGGTGGAACGAGGAGAAGGTGCCGTCCGGGTTCACGCGGTCGATCCGCTGGTCGAGCACGCGGAGCCACGGATCGTTCTCCGGGTTCTCGAATGCCGCGGCTTTGCCCAGGAGGGGCGCGAGCTCCGCGGGGAACGCCGCCTCGTAGGGCCGGCTCTCCGGGTCGAGGAACTCCACGTACCGGCGGACGGGAGCGAGCTTCGGGTTGACGAGCAGG
>JALOQY010000178.1 GCA_025459285.1 Planctomycetota bacterium
CCTCGGTTCTTGCCGGAACCGCCCGTCGAACTGGTCGTCCCGCTCGCCCATGCCGGCCCGCCACGATAGCCGCCGCGCGGTCCGGTCCCAAGGCCCGCGCCGGGCAATTCCCGACACCGGGCGGGGCGGAATGTGTTCAATGCGTGCTTGCGTCTCCCGTGGGCCACCCTCTGTGCCGTCATGGTCCTGTTCGCATCCTGCGGTCGCGACCCACACCGGGCCGCGGGCCCGCAGGGCGATCGCCCCAACGTGGTGCTCATCGTCATGGACACCACCCGGGCCGATCGCTGTTCCCTTTACGGCTACGAGAAGCCCACGACTCCGACCCTCTCCGCCCTCGCCGCGGAGGGGGTCAGCTTCCGCAACGCGTGGACGCCGAGTCCGTGGACAGGACCCGCTCACGGCAGTCTCTTCACCGGCCTTCGCCCGGAGCACCACGGGTTCCTGTGCGGGAGGATGCGGCCCTACCTCCGCGCGATGCCGACGCTGGCCGGGTGGTTCCGGGAGGCCGGTTACGCCACGGGCTGCTTCAGCAACAACGCGTTCGTATCCAGCGAATACGGCCTGGAGCAGGGGTTCGACCATGTCTCGCGCGACTTCGAGGATCTCCGCCGGCCCTACCCTTCCGCCATCGCCACTCACCGGTCGGCGCTCGACTGGGTCCGGAGGACCGTGGACGAGGATCGGAACTTCTTCCTGTTCGTGAACGACATCGAGCCCCATGCCCCCTATGTTCCGCCGGAGGAGTTCGAGTCGGCATTCATGCCTCCCGGCATCTCTCTGGAGATGAGGGCCCATGGCCGGGGCCTCACGCACCTCGCGCTCGCGCGCCACCTGATCCGGACCGCGCCGCTCGCCCCCTCCACCATCCGTGTGCTCTCCCACCTGTACGATGCGGAGGTGGCCACCCTGGACCACGAGATCGGGGTGTTGCTGGGCGGGCTCCGCCGGATGGGACTCCTCGACCACACGATCTTCGTGGTCGCCGGAGACCACGGCGAGAACTTCGGTGAACATGGCCTCGTGGACCATCAGGGAAGCCTCCACCGGTCGGTGCTCCACGTGCCGTTGGTGATCCGCTACCTGCCGCGGTTCGCTCCTGGAACGGTCCGGGAGGAAATCGTGCGTCTGGAAGATGTCCCGCCGACCCTCCTCGATCTCTGCGGGCTCGAGATCCCCATGGGGCTCGACGGCGAGAGCCTCCTCGGCCCGCTCGGCGGCCGATTGGCGCGTTCGGCCTATCTGCCGGTGGAGTTCCTCCTCGAACGCCTGAGCGCGGATGAAACGGCGGGTCGCGACATGTCCATCATGAACCACGAGATTCGCGCCGCCCATGACGGCCGCTGGCACTACATCCTGCACGGTACCGGTGCGCAGGAACTCTACGACCTGGCCACGGATCCGCGGGAAACCCGCAACCTCGCCGCGTCGAACCTCGATGAGGTCCGTCGCCTCGGGGCGCTCCTTCCCGTTCTGCCCGGGGCCGCCGAGACTCCCTCGGCTCTGCCGCCGCGCTGACCCGGGGTCTTGCCCGGGTGCCGGAAGCGCGCCGGGAGCACTCCGGGATCCAGACCGGGCCCGGCGCGGGCGTGCCCACGCTCTGGTCCGGCCGGTCTTCAGGGCTCGATCCGGAGAACACCCTCGATGCCGTCGAGATCGGTGTCGAAGCTCGCGATGCCCTCCGCCCGGTGGATCCGGCAGGCGGCCGCGTGGAGGGCGTCCCGCGCCATGATCTTCGGGTGGCGATCGAGGAGCGCCCGCGCCTCGTCGAGGATCCGGGCCGTCAGGGGGACGACGAGGGGCACGGCCCGTCGGGCGAGGTCGTAGGCCACCCGCCCCTCCTTCCAGCGGTGGAGCGCGCGATAGCGGTGGAGGATCTCCTGCAGGACCTCCGCATCGACCGCGGCCTCGATCTCCCCGGCCGCCGCGCGATCGAGCCACCCGAGGCTTCGCTCCTTCAGGGGATGCGGGGCTCCGACCGCGTACATGAAGACGCAGGCGTCGACGAGGATCACGCCTCGATCTCCCCCGGCTCGGGGACCGACTCCCGCTTCATCGTGGCGACATCGGTCACCGGGAGGGCGAGGGCCCTCATTTCCCGTACCGCGGCGCGGCGCTCCGGCGTCGACACCGCGCCGTAGACGGACTCGCAGGCCTCCCGCACGAGTTCCCCGAGGCTCGTCCCACGCTCGCGGGCGACCCGGCTGAGGTGCTCGTGCAGTTCGGGCGGGAAAAGGATCGTCGTCTTCTTCGAGAGCTCCATATGCACCTCCATATATGGAGCGTAGCAACCTGCAGGCGACTGTCAAGTCCATCCTCGCGGGCCGATCCGGGGGCGCCTCCGCCGGGCCGTCGTGGTCGTGCCGCGGATCACCGGCGGAAGGGCGTGAGCCGGATCTCCCGGTCGAGGACCTCGGCCTCCGCGATCTCCACCTTGATGTTCTCGATGTGGTAGCCGGAAACCTGGAGCTCGACGACCTGCTCCCCGGGGTCCAGCACGATCTCGTGGACGCCGCCGCCGAGGTGGGTCGCGGGAAACGTGCTCCCGGTCGTGCCGCGCCGGACGGAGACCTGCAGGCGCTCGACACCCGCGCCGGTCTCGTCGAGGACCCGCAGGCGGAGCACCCCCACGGGCTTGACGTCGAAGGCGATGTCGACCCCCTCCACGCGGCCGGACTCCGGAATCGCGACGGTCAGAGTCCGCGTTCCCAGCCGGCGGTCATGGGGGGTGGCGCGGAGTTCGTACGCGCCGGGCGCGAGGCCGCACAGCGTGAACGTGCCGTCCTCGGCCGGCCACGCCACGCCGCCCGCCGCCCCTGCCGCGGCCCCCGCGGGCGGCCCGTCCGCATCGACGCGGACCGGAGTCGCGCTGACGGTGGCCTTCGCCACCGGTTCGCCGGTGTCGGCGCGCCGGAGGCGTCCCGTCACGGACGTGGCGGAGATCCGGACGTTCAGCTCCGTGACCTCGCCCGCCGCGATCGTGACCCGGCCGGCGGGGGAGAGGAAGCGCGCGGGCGTGACGACATTGACGCTCACGTCGAACTCCCCCTCGGCGGTGGTGTCGAGGGTGAACCGGCCGGACTCGTCGGTCCGCGCGCTCAGGCTCTGGAAGTCGGGGCGGGAGCTCCGGAGGTAGACGAAACCGCTGACCACCGGGCTGCCGTCCGAAAGGAGCGCCGTCCCCATTACCCTGGCCAGCGCGAAGTCGATCGTCAGTTCGGCGGTCTCGCCGGAGACGACCTCGACGCTCCGGTCGCCCGGCCGGGGCGGGCCGCCGCTGTTCGCGGGATGGCCCGCGACGCCCCGGACGCCCACGGTCCATGTCCCCGGGGCGAGGTCCCCGAGCCGGACGCTGCCGTCGGGGCCCGTGCTCGCCGAGGTGAAGAGCTGGGGCTCCGGTCCCCGCACGTCGAGGAACATGCGGGGGGCCGGCGCGCCGTTGCGATCCCGGACCCGGACGAGGAGAGCCCCCGCCATCCGGAGCACGATCTCGACAGGGGGCGGTCCGGCCGTCTCGCCCATCGTGACGGAGACCGTCTCCGTTCCGTAGCCGGGTAACATCACCCGGAGGTGGCAAGTTCCCGCCGGAATCTCCTCGAGCCGGAAGGTCCCGTCGGACTCCGTTTCGATGCGCTGGTGCCGCTGCTCGACCTCGCCCTTCTCTTCCGGCCGCCCGACCCAGGTGAGCGCGACGGCCACTCCCGCGGCCGGGCCGGAGCCGTCGAGGCGCACCCGACCGAGGACCGTCCCGCGGGGAGCCGCCCCTTCCGGCGGCGGTCGCTCCGCCGGCACCACCTCCGGGGAGCCTTTCGGAATCGCCCCGTGGCTCGGCTCGGGAAGCACGACCTCCTTGACCGAGGAACGCGGCGCGGCCTTCGGGGCCGTCTCCTGTGGCCGCGCGGGAAAGCCTCGATCCGCCTCCAGCGGTGGCGCCCCGTCGGGCCCGCCCGGCGGCGTCGAGAGGTGCCAGAGGCCGGCGGCGAGGAGGGCGAAGAAGACGATCCCCGTCGCGACCTTGAGCTTCAGGGCCATGAGCAGTCCTCCTCCGGCGATTCCGGTGAGCGGCGCGGCCGACGCCGGGGTCGGCACGAGGGGCAGGAGAAGGAGCCGGAGCCGCCCGTGGTCCCCGCCCCCGAGCGCGGCGCGCAGTCGTTCGAGGGCCCGGCGGAGGCGGGTCCGGACGGTCTCCACCGGGATGCCGAGCCGTCCCGCCGTCTCCCGGCACGTGAGACCCCGGTAGTAGTGGAGCACCACCACCTCGCGGGCCGTGGGCGGCAGCGCGCAGACCGCCTCCGCCAGCCGGCGGCAGGTCTCGGCCTCCGCCGCGGTGTCGGGCCCGGAGGCGATCGCTTCGGGGCGCGCCGCCCGATGCTCCCGCGCCGTCCGGCGCGATTCGGAGCGCAGCAGGTCGAACGCCCGCGACCGGACGACGCGGGCGAACCAGCCGCCGAGGCCGGTCCGTCGGGCCGGCGGGTTCCCGAGCGCGGTGAGCCACGTCTCCTGGACCACGTCGTCCGCCCGCGACTCGTCCCCGAGAAGTCCGACGGCGAGGCGCCGGACCCGGCCCCGAAAGGCCAGGAGGTCCTCGATCGTGACGTCAGTGCGCTCCGAACCGGCCATCGATCCGTGCCTCCGCCGACACTCCATGAACGCCGCCGCGCGCCGGACCGGGTTCACCGGGCGCGGCAGCGCCGCCAGCCAGTCTATCCGGAGTCCGGGAGCAGGGCGGGCGCGCTCTCAGGCCAGGTGGTCCCACTCCGCGAGAAGGGCGTCGACCTCGGGCTCGGAGAGGGCGAGAAACGCGGCGACCTCGGCGGGGGAGTAGCCGTGGTCGTGGACCGCCTGGTAACAGCGGGGGGTGCGGCGGCCGGGGGCGTCGGCGGTGACATCGGAGAACAGCTCGGCCAGCGTCGGCCGCCGGTCGAATCGCGGCGTCTCCCCGGTGGAGGTCCCGAAACGACGCGTGAGATCGGCGCGGCGGTCGGCGGCGACGAGAGGGCACAGCTCGTCGAGGAGCCGGAAGTCGCCGGCGAGCAGGTCTCCCGCGCAGCGCCGCAGGAGGTCCGCGATGCGGCGGAGCGCCCCGGCGAGCGGCTCCCCGGGGATGGCCGGCCAGCGCAACCCGTCCGCCGAATCCGGCTCGCGCCGTCCGAGGAGGTACGCGAGCGGGCAGGTCCGGCGCACGCGGGGCTCCGGTGATGCGACATCGTACTCCGCGATGCCCGCCCCGATCTCCGCGGCTCCGGCGTCGAAGTGGAGATCGAGGCGAAGGAACCGGTTCCGGAAGCCCACGGAGTTCTCGCGCGGGTGGGGCCGGCCGGCCTCCGGGAGCATCTCGAGGCCGGACTCCGCCCGCAGGTCCGCGAAGGCCGCCGCCGCCTCGGCGCGGAGTTCCGGGAGGTAGCCGGCCCGCCGGCGTGCCGTCACGGGAACCTCGACTCGGAGATCGTGATCCCGCCGTGGCGCAGCGAGAGGCAGCCGTCGCGGGGGCAGTGCTCCACGCAGCGCAGGCAGAGCACGCAGTCGAAGGAACCCACGTCGGGGTCCTCCATTTCCTTCAGCACCACGTCGATGTCCATCGGGCAGACCTCGGCGCAGGCCCCGCAGCCATTGCAGCGGAGCGCGTCCTTCCGGAGCGCGAACATCCCGCCGCGATTGAAGAGCCCGGAGATCATGCCCATGGGGCAGAAGCGGCACCACAGTCGCCGGCCGGCGAGAAAGGCCGCGAGGAAGAACGCGAGGAGCGCGAGCGAGCCCACCGTGAAAAAGCCGAAGGCCCACTCCGTCGTGGGCACCGGCGGGTAGCCCTCCGGTCCCTTCGCCGCCACCGGGCAGACCTGCTGTGCCGGGCAGAGCTTGCAGAACGGGTAGATCGGGAGCTTGCAGCCGAGGAACCGCCCTCCCGCGTCGAGGCTCGGGAACGCCCGGGCCATGGCGAGGCAGATCCCCGCGAGCGACAGGCCGACAGGAAGGCCGGCGAGTTTCCAAGGGCGCGTCGGCTTGAGGTAGGGGAGTCCGAGCTTCGCCCGCCCGTAGCTCAGGACGTCTCCGAGAGTGGAGAGCGGGCAGAGCCACCCGCAGGTCCACCGCGCGGTGACGAAGAGCATGATGACGAGGAGCAGCAGGGCGGCGAGCGCCAGGGTCAGCGCATGGAGGGCGGGGGGATCGCCTCTCGCCACGGCGGAGAGGTCGATCTGGAGGAGCCGCTGGAACAGCTCGACGTTGCAGCCCTGCACGTAGCCGCCGTCGGCGCTGAAGCGGCACGGCGCCGAGGGCAGGTAGAGGAGCCGCTGGTCCGACTGCAGCACGGGGATCGTGTCGTCGAGGACCATGCGCGTCGCGGTCCGGTCGGCGCGGCGTCCGAGCATCTTCTCGTGGTCGAGCCAGCTCGTGCGGAAGGCGAAACCGCCATAGAGCAGGACGAGGAGGCAGGACCAGCGCACCGCGCGCCGGAGCCACCGCATCGACACGAACGGCTGGATCAGGACGAGGAGCGATGCCACCGCCCCCATGAGGAACGACGGGCGGATGAGGACGAAGCGGAAGGCCCGCTCGGTCTCCGGGATCGCGCGGTAGCTCTCGACGACGGAGAAGACCCCGAGGAGGAGCACCGCCGTGGGGACGGGGAGGAACCACCGGTAACCGGGCCGGCGGTGGAGGTACATGGCGGGCAGCACGACGGCGAGGAACACCGTCACGAGGGGCGTGTTCAGCGCGGAGAGCCAGCGCGCGGCAGCCTCGTTCCGGGCGGCGAGCAGGTACATCGCGAAGAAGCCCGCGACCAGCGCGGAAACGGCGCCGAGTCGAGCGGCGGACGACCGGAACCGCCGCCGCGCCACGGGGATCGCGAGGACGACGAGCAGCGCGAGGAAGGGCGAGGTGAGCGGCGCGCCCGCGTCGAGGAGCGGCCTAAGGAACGCCGTCACGGGCCAGGACCTTCCGCACGCCGAGCAGGACGAAGAGCACCGCCATCGGCAGCAGGTAGAGGAGGGAGTAGTAGTTCGACCGGCTGTCGGCGACGACCTCGATCGAGGCGATCTGCGAATCGCCGCCCGGTCCCTCGGGCCTCCAGGTGGCCGTGCGATAGAGCGCGCGGCGGGCCGGGTCGGGCCGGAAGACGGGGAGTTCGCGGAACCGGCCCGTCACTTCCTCGCCCCAGAGGATCCGGCAGGGCTCCGGTCCGTCCAGTTCCGCCTCGTCGACGAAGAACGCGAACCGGACGGCGGCGATCTCCCCGAGGTCCTCCCATACCGAGTCCGTCTCGACGATCAGCTCCGCGGGCTTCCCGGAGGGCAGCGTCACGGTGAGGCGGTCGAGGGCGGCGATGGCGAAGGCCGAATCGTCGAAACGGCAGACAACCGCCACCATGCCCTCGGGAGGGATGAGGTTCGGTTCGCTCGCCGGACCGGCGAAGAGGTCGTCCCCGGCGAGGCAGGCGTGAAGGACGCGTCGCTCTTCCGCGCCGGCGGGGGACGCGAGCAGTGCGAGGACGAGGACGATCGCCGGGAGCGGCCTCAACTCTCACTCCGTGGTGAAGTTGACGCGGGCATAGACGACCGGGTTGCGTTCCGAGAACCGGTTGCCGCGCCAGTAGGAGGTGACCCGGGCCGGGTTCCCCCGTGCATCCGGCATGTCGGCCGTCCGAGTGAAATTGACGAAGAAGCCCGTGGTCTCCGGCCCGTCGAGCCCGAGGAGTTTGCGGGGAATCCGGACCTCGAAGGACTCCTTGCTCGTGGACAGCTTGCCGAAGATCTCCCCCGTGTCGATGTCCCCCTTCGGCTCCCCGGTGCGCAGGTTGAAGGAGAGGGCGACGGGCGCGGAGTCCGGATCCTTCGCGACGAGGAGCGTGGCGGTGTCCTCGCCCGCGGCACCCTTGCGCACCGAGAAGAGCGCGTAGAGGAAGTTGTCGTCGAAGGCCAGGCGGTAGCGGGGCTGGTCCGACGCGCGCACGTTCTCGAAGTACCGGCCGTTCTGCTCGTAGGTGTAGAAGTCGGAGACGAGGAGCGCCTTCTTCCACTCCGCGGAGCCCGCCGCGCCGTCCACCTTGATGGTCGGCAGGCGGGGCAGCTCGAACTCGTCGGCGGAGGCCCCGAGGTCGAGCGTCTTGAAGACCATCTTCGGGTTCTGGCCGTTGTAGAGGTGCAGCTCGATCCGGTAACGGCCGTCCTTCACTCCGGGTTTCCGGGCGAGAGTGACTTCGAAGTACTCCTTCTTCCCGCCGCCCCCGAGGTTCTTGAGCTGGGGGAAGCCGCGCCACTCCGGGGACGGCTTCACCGTCGGGGCGAACTGCTCGCAGCGCACCTCCAGGTTGATGTTCGCGATGGGGCGATCCATCGTGTTCAGGAGGTAGACGCGGAACGTGGCCTCTTTCGCGATCCGGAGCTGGCCGTCCCGGATGTCGACCTTCACCGCCAGGTTGTCCTTCGCCTGTGCGAAGACGTCATTGCACAGGTGCGCGGAGGCGGTGGCCGGCGCGACGAGGAGAACGAGCCCCGCCACGAACAGGGCCCGCGAGGCGGAGGAGACGTTGCCGCGGATCATCGGCGGAGAATCTACCGCGGCCTCGACCGGCGGGCCAGTCGAAATGCATCGCGGGTCAGTCCAGCGTGGCCCGCAGGTAAGCCCGGCGGAGGTCCATGAACTCGATCAGGCCGATGGTCCGGAGCGCTCCCGGGGGCGGGAGGGACTCCGTGAGGCTCCGGTCGAAGTCCTCCGGAGAGCCGAGGAGCGTGTGCGGATGGACCTCTCCCTCCGGACCGATGACGTATGGCCGCACGAGCGCGTGCAGGGCCCCGGCCCGGGCGTCGAAGGTCGGTTTCGCGAGGGGACCGTCGAGGAGATCACGCAGCATTCCGAGGTATCGCGCGCGAAGGGCGGGGTCCGCGAGGACACGCTCCACGAGGCGCGGATGGCCCGTGAAGGGCCGCCCCGGCGGCAGGAACACGATCGTGTCGGTGGTCCGTCCGGCCCGGAGGAACAGCCCGAAGGAGAGGTTGTGGTCCCAGGAGATGAACCGGAACCGTCCGAGG
>JALOQY010000510.1 GCA_025459285.1 Planctomycetota bacterium
CACGGAGAGACTCACGATCCACGCGGCGCGGACCTGGCTTCCCGGTGGCGGGACCCTCGACGTCCCGCGGTACGCGGTCAACCTCGCCTCGCCCGGGGACGTCGCGGGGTGGCCCGCCTTCGCCGAATGGCGGCAGACGATCGTGTCGTTCATGGGGCTCGCGCCCGGGGCCGTCGTGGAACTGGACTTCGAGATCGCGGAGGCCCCGGGCGCGACGCCCTTTTCCTCCGGCGAACTCCGGGTCGGCGAGCGGGACCCCACGGTCTGGCGCGAGGTCTCCTTCGCCTCGCCGCCCGCGCGGCGGATCCGCGCCGTGGGGCTCGATCTGCCGCCGCTCGCGGGAGAGGGGCGCTGGGTGCTCGGCCCCGTGGATGCCTGGCCGGACGAGCCCCGGGGGCCGTCCTGGCTCGCCGGCGCGCCGGTGATCCGCTTCACCGACGCCCCGGACGCCGCGGCCTTCGCGCGATCGTTCCTCGCGCCGGCGGAGGGGGCCGCGACGGGCGACGGGAACCTCGCGGGCTTCGCGCGGGCCGCCGCCGGGGACTCGCCTGATCCGGAGGCACGCCTCCTGAAGCTGGCCGACCGGCTCCGCGCCGGCTTCACGGTGATCGATTCGCCCCGGGCCTTCGCGGCGCGGCGGTGTCGTCCGGCCCCGGAGGTCCTCGATGCCGGCTACGGGAACCCGCTGGAGGCGGCGGCCCTCCTTGCCGCCGCCGCGCGGTCGCTCGGTTTCGCGGCCCGGCTGAGACTGGCGCTCGACCGGGAGACCTTCGAACCGGCGGCCCCCGGGGACGGCGCCTTCGCCGGCCTCCTCGTCGAGGTCTCGGAAGGCGGGCTCGGGGAATCGCTCCTCCTCGAGTTCCGGCGCGGAAGGGTCCGGAGGGATGGCGCGTGGACGGGTCTCGTCGTGCTGGGCTTCGATCCCGCCGGGGCGCTCGGGAGCGAGGCCCTGCCCGCGCGCGGGGCGTCGGGCAGCATGCTTCGCGTGACGGGGGCGCTCGCGCTGTCGGACGACGGGAAACTCACCGGGGAGTTGCGGGCGGTCCTGACCGGGCTCTTCTTCGACCCGGCGGCGGTGGCGGAGACGAAGGGGCGTGAGGTGTTCCTCTCCGGGCTTTCGGGGAGGATCGTGAAGGGTCTCGCCGTCTCGGACCACTCGATTCTCGAGCTGGGCCCGGATCGGCTCGCGGTGCGCCTCACGGTCTCGTCTCCCCCGCTGCCCCGGGTGGCGGATCATTCGGTGCTGGAGTCCGGTGACGGGCCGATCGCGCTCGACACGTTCCCGATCCCCCTCGACGGGCCGGAGCGGCGCACGCCCGTGGTCCTCCCCGGGCCGTTCCGGGAGGAGGTCGAGGTGGTGGTGCGCCCGCCCGGCCCCTCCGGCATGGAACCGATCCGCCTCCATCGGGAGTTTTCGGCGCCGGCGCGCCTCGAACCGGCCGCACTGCGGGAAATCCGGATGAGAGTGGCCGCAATGCGGGCTCCGGCCGAGCGGATCCACGTCATCCCTTCGCGGTGACGCTTCGCGATGGGACACGGATCGCATACAATCCCGGGTCCGAAGATGCTGAAGCACTCACAACGAGAGGAACTCCCATGCTGACCAAGAACATGCTGGACAAGCTGAACGAGCAGATCGGGTACGAGTTCGAGTCCTCGAACCTCTACCTGCAGATGAGCGCGTGGTGCAAGGCCAAGGGTCTCGAAGGCAGCGCCGGCTTCCTCCGCAAGCACGCGGAAGAGGAGCTGTCGCACATGTTCAAGTTCTTCGACTACCTCGAGGAGACGGGCAACCTGCCGGTGATCCCGGCCCTCGCGAAGCCGAAGGCGGACTACGAGAACCTCCGCAACGTCTTCGAGGAGACGCTCGCGCACGAGAAGTTCATCACCGGAAAGATCAACGGGCTGGCGGAGCTGGCCCTCGCCGAGAAGAACTGGGCGACGTTCCAGTTCCTCCAGTGGTTCACTGCCGAGCAGCACGAGGAGGAGGCACTCTTCAACCGCGTCCTCGACCTCGTGAAGATGATCGGCACCGACGGTCGCGGCCTCTTCCTCCTCGACAAGGAGATCGGCAAGCTCAAGGCCGACAAGTAGGGGACGTACGTACCTTTTCACCTTTCCATCGGCCCGCGCCCCCCACGCGGGCCGATGTGATTCGGGGACGTACGTACCTTTTCACTTTTTTCCATCGACTCCCGGCGCCCCCCGAGCCGATGGGATCTCCGCGTGGACCGCCCCCGGATCACCCTCGACGCCCTGGAAACGGAGTGCGCCGCCCCCGAACCGGTCGCGCCGGAGCGGGGGCCGCGGCGCACGTACGAGGACTTCCTCCAGGATCCCCCGCGCCACCGGTTCGTCATGCGGTCGAAAGGCTGGTCCATCTTCCGGGCGGAGGTCGTCTTCCTCCTGGCCGCGCTCTTCTTCGGCATGGGCGGGATCCTCGGGGCGGCCATCCTCGCGGGCGTCGGCCTCGGCATCGGGATCCTCTGGTACTACCTCGACGCCGGACCGTCGCTGTGCGCCGCCACCGGCGCCCCCGCGTTCTTCCTCGCCACGGCGCCCTTCTGCCCAACGCATGTGCTGCTCTTCGCGATCCTCACGACGGCGGGGGTCGCGGGCCTCTGCCTCGCCGCCGGCGGCAGGCGGCCCCGGGCGTAGGGATTCGGTCCATGCTCCCCCTTGCGCGCACGATTCCGCTGGTTCTCGCCCTCCTCGCGACCTGCGGCGGCGGGGGCACGGGAGGCAAGGGCAAGGACCCCGGCGGCGGGGGCGATCCGCCCGACACCCTCCTCGAGAGCACGCTCTACCCCGCGGACTGGACGCCGGCCTTCACGGATGCCGCAGGCCGGTACCTCCACGACTTCTCCTATGCCGGCTATCGCAACGGCGAGGCCGTGCTGCCCGACCTCCCGGGGGCGACGGTGTTCGACGCGGTCGCCGCCCACGGCGCGGATCCGACGGGCGCGACCGACTCCACGGCGGCGATCCAGAAGGCCATCGACGCCGCAGGGTCGGCGGGCGGCGGAGTGGTCTTCCTGCCCGCCGGCCTCTACCGCGTGGACGGGATCCTCACCGTCGAGGCCCCGGGCGTCGTGCTGCGCGGCCAGGGGCCGGAGCGGAGCCGCCTCGCCTTCACGAAGAGCGAGGGCATGTCGAATCGCAGTCACCTGACCTTCCGGGGGAAGACTTCCGTGGCGGCGGAAGTCCCGCTCGTCGCCGATGCTGGAAGCCGCGAGACCGCGGTACTCGTCGAAGACGCCTCGCCCCTCGCCCCCGGCGACGACGTGGACCTCGGCTTCACGATCACCCCGGAGTTCGTCGCCGAGCACGGCATGACCGGTGTCTGGACCGTCTTCCTGAACACCTGGCAGCCGTTCTTCCGGCGCACCGTGGTCTCGGTGGACACGTCCGCGACACCGCACCGGGTGACCCTCG
>JALOQY010000179.1 GCA_025459285.1 Planctomycetota bacterium
GCTGGCGCGGCTCGTCACGTGGCAGCCCTTCGCGGTGGCCCGGCTCACCATCCCGGTCTTCAGCCCGAACGACCCGTCGATGGCGTTCAGAAGGGAGGACTTGCCGACGCCGGAGGGGCCGGTCAGGACCGTGATCCGCCCCGCGAGACGGGCGGCGAGGACGGCGATACCCGTGCGGTCCACGGCGCAGGTGACCAGCACCGGATACCCGAGGGCGCCCAGCGTCTCCCGCAGCTCACGGACATCCTCCGTCGTGCCGAGGTCGATCTTGTTCACGACCACGAACGGCTCGAGGCGCTGGTTCGCCGCCGCCACGATGAGCCGGTCCACGAAGCCCGGGCGGAGACGCGGCTTCGCGGTGGCGACCACGATCGCCACCTGGTCCACGTTGGCGGCCATCACCTGCTCGTGCTCGCCTTGCGGCCCGGCGCGGCGCGAGAGCTTCGTGCGGCGCGGGAGGATCTCCTCCACGCGGCCCTGGCCGTCCCCGGACCGGCTCACGACCACGAAGTCGCCGGGCGCGATCGGCCGCTTCTCGGAGCCCGGCTCCTCGTAGAACCGCCCGCGGACCTGGCAGAAGACCTGCTCGCCCGCCACGTCGACGAGCGCGCCGCGCGCGTCGACGGAGACCACGACTCCTCTCTGGGTTTCCGGCGTCATCGAACCCGGGATGATACCACTTCGCCGCCGCGCGCCGGCGCAGGTTCACTCCCCCGGAACGGCGATCTCGAGGCGCCCGAGGAAGAGCATCGAGCGATCGCGGTCGCGCGCGTGGCTCCGGAGGAGGTACGCGATGTCCGGCGCGACCTTCCCCCGGAAGGACTCCCGGCCGTTCGTGGTCACCACGAGTTCCTGGTCGAAGTCGAACCTCCGGGGACTCAGGTCGAGGGCGTAGCGCGTGACGCCGCGGAGCCGGACGTCGACCCGGTTCCCCTCCGCCGTCACCTCGATGCGGCCGGAGGGCCGCGTGCGGGGGAATGCCGGCTCGGGCCGGTGCGGCGGGATCGTCGCCCGGGCGGCGGCGGCCTCGCCGTCCCGCCGGTACCGCACCTCCATCTCCTGCCCCCGCCGGCGCGAGGCGAGGACCCGCGAGAGGTCGGCCATGGACGCGATCTCGGCCTCATCGAGGCCGACGATGACGTCGCCGGGCCGGAGGGCCATCGTCTCCGCGGTGGTCCCCGCCATGACCTCGCTCACCCGGACGCCCGGCCCGGCGAACTCCCGATCCACGACGATCCCGAGCCGCACCCGGTCCTCGGGGATGGTCACGTTCACGTCCTCGAACTCCGGGGCTCCCGGGGTCTCCCCGAGCGCGAGGACCGTGACCCACGCGACCCGCCCGTCCTCGGGATTCGCGGTTTCGAAGACGACGCGGGCGGGGAGGGGTTCGCGGGTGGTCCCGTCCATCCAGCCGTAGATGCGCTCCCGCTCCCGGTCCATGTACGCGGGCTCGTGGCCGATGCCGGGATAACTGGTGAAGAGGACGCTCGCGCCGGCGCGGAGGAGCCCCTCCACGAAGGGCAGCACCGTCCGCGTCGGGTAGAGACCGTCGTCCTGCGTGTTCACCATGTAGAACGGCCGGAGCGCGGCGCTGGCGAGGTGGAGCTGCCGGTCGCCGGCCCGGGCGGGAACCGCGGGGTGGCCGTTCAGGGGGATGAAGCCGGCGAAGGTCGTGGGCCGCGTCATCGCGAGGTAGAAGCAGCCCGAGGCGCCGTCGGAGAAGCCGGTGGCGAAGACCGCGTTCTCGTCCACCGCGAACTCGCGGCGCAGATCGAGGAGAATCCGCTCGATCCCCCCGGCCCCGTTGGCGGACCACCACTCCGCGCCCCGCATTCCCTCCGGGAAGACCATGAGGATCCCCCGCTCGCCGGCCCCCGCACTCCAGAACGCCGCATACTCCCGCATCTGCTCCTCGGGGATCGGCTCCGGGCGGCTCACGCCCCCGTGGAGGTGGACGAGAACCGGCGAGGGGAACGCGGGGTCGTAGGACTCCGGCATCACGAGGTACCAGGGATGCTCCTTCCCATCGGGGTAGAGCGTCTTCCGGACGATGAGCCCGCGCTCCGCCGGGGCGCCGAAGACCGGCCCCTTCGCGAGGGCGGCGAGCAGATCGGAGGGGGCCGGGGCGAGCGCGAGGACCCGCTCCACGGCGGCGGCGGTCTCCGCGCCGGAGGCGGCGGCGAAGTACGCGGCGAGGGCGGCGTCGAGCGGCGCCTGGTCCCCGCGCGCCGGAGACGAGGTGGCGATGAGGGCCAGCAGGACGACGGCATTCGTGCGGAGCATGGAGTTCCTCCCGGGACCGGCCCCGATCATGCTTTCCGGCGGCACGGGCGGCGAGTTAGAACGCGGGGCGGGGAGAGCAGGGAGTCACCGGAACCGCATGGCCGAGCCGCTGGTCCTCCTCCTCGCCGCCGCCGCGATCTTCGGCGCGGCGTTCGTCCAGGGGGTGACGGGCTTCGGCCACGCCCTCGTGGCGATCGGGTTCCTGTCGCTCCTCTTCGGGGCCCGGGAGGCGGTGCTGGTCCTGTCCCTGCTCGCCCCGCCCATCGCGCTGGCGGTCTACCTGCCGCTGCGCCGGGCCGTGGACCGCCGCGAGGCCCTGGCGCTCGCGCTCCCCCTCTGCCTCGCCGGGATGCCGCTCGGCCTCCTCTTGTTCGGGACGATCCCCGAGGCGGCGCTCCGGCGGGTGGTGGGCGTGCTCCTCATCCTGTCCGCGGCGGTCTTCCTGAGTCCGTTCGCGCCGAAGGAGCGGCCGCGTCCCCTGTGGCTCGCGGTGGCCGCGGGATTCCTGAGCGGCCTGCTGAACGGCCTCGCCTCCACCGGTGGACCGCCACTCATCCTCTACCTCTGGTCACGGGACCTCGGGAAGGACGCCCGGATGGCCGTCCTGCAGGCGGTGTTCGTCGCGGGTTCTCTCGCGAAGGTGGCGGCGCTCCTCCCGACGGGTTTTCTCACCCCGGGGATCTCGCTGAATTCCGCGGTGCTGCTCCCGCCGCTGGTGGTGGGCGTGATCCTCGGTCACCTCGTGTACCGCCGCGTGCCGGCGGAGGCGCTCAAGAAGATCACCCTCCTCTTGCTCGCCGCGATGGGCGTCGCGCTGCTCTGACCCGATACTGACACGCTCGCGCCGGGGCCGACAACGAGGCCGCGCGGGATTATTGCTCACGCTCTGAGTCCGGCCGACCGGCCGGGGAGGCTATCTTCAGCCGCCGGCCCCGGAGACGTTCGGCATGGGACCTTCGCCGGCCTTCGCCCAGCCGACGTAGCGCGCGAAGTCCCCCGCCTTCACGACGCCGGAGACGGGCGTCCCGAGGACGGAGCCGTCCGGCTTCATGGCCACGAAGGTCGGCGTCACCTGCTCGCCGAACCGCTGCACGAAGGAGTCGGCGTCCCGCCCCTTGGTCATACGGACGTAGACGACCTCCTTCAGCGCGGCCTTGACCTTCCCGTCGGACAACGCATCCTTGTCCATCTGCCGGCAGTACGGGCAACCTTCCCCGTAGAACTCGAGCAGGACGTTGCGGCCGGTCCGCTGTCCCAGGGCCAGGGCATCGCGGAGACTCCCCCCCCTGATCTCCGCGACGGCCGCGTCGGCCGCCGGCGCGGAACCGCCCTCCCCCGCGCCGTTCGTCCCGCTCTGCGAACAGGCGGCAAAGAGCGAGGCACCGGCGAGGAGCGCGAGGGCAATCTTGATGAGAACCGTTATCATTACTACCTCCGTGGAGGGCCAGAGGATAGCGAGAGGGAGGCTCCGAGGCCAGATTCCGGGTCCGGGCGCGCTTGCATTCCGGCCGGGAATGCTCTAATGGTCTCGGTCGTTGCGAAAGGAGCGCCCATGAGGTTCGCGATCTGCTGTGCGGCGGTGGCCCTCGCCGCGATGCCCACGATGGCGGAGAAACCGGCGGCCCCGGACCTGTCGGAGGCGGTCGCCTTCCGGGTCGAGGTCGGGGTGACGGCGCCGAAGGTCGTCGAAGTCCGGCTCGTCCAGTCGGGCCCGGAGGGGTCCGGCATCGACGGTGCGTGGCTCGACACCGACGGCGACGGGACCTTCGAGACGCACCAGCCGTTCCCGGAATCCACGGACCCGCGCACGAAGCGGCCGGTCCGCGAAGCGAAGATCCCGATCCGGCACGAGGACGCGGACTGGGTCCTCGACCTGTACGGCCTCCGCTTCTCGCGGCAGGCCCCCTCCGACCTGGGGCCGCAGACCTACGCGCACTGGTCGGTGACGAAGGGCGGTTTCTACGCCTGGTTCATCAACGTGCCGCTGACCTTCGACGGGACGGCCGAAGGGGCGAAGCCGGGCCGGGCATTCCGCATGGCGCCCCCGCTGGAGTGGAAGATCGGTGCTTCGACGCGCGGCCCCTCCTCCCTGGTGAACGTCGGCCTGAAGGACGGGAACGGCGGCACGCTGCGCCTCGTCCGGAAGGACGGCGTGGAGGTCCGCCCGGAAGTGGCGCTCTTCGGCGGGGAGAAGGAGGTCTTCGCCGCCACCGCCACCTATGGCTGAGGCGGGACCTGCGATCTGCCCGTGGCTGTGCCCGCGGGCGAATACCGGCTCGCCGTGAGCCTCGACCTCTCCCCCGTGTTCGGAATCGTGAAGGCCGAGACCGTCCTCTCCGTCAGCCCTCCCCCCGCCGACATCCTGACGCGGCGGCTCGAGGAACTCGGATCGCCGGACATCGTCGTCCGGCGCACCGCCCTCCTCGACCTGCGCTACTTCCCAAAGGACGGGGCCCGGGTCGGCCCGGCCCTCCTCGCCGCGCTCGACGACCCCGACGGGTCCATCCGATCGCTGGCCGTGAGCGTCCTCAACGCGTTCCCGAAGGAGGCCGCGGCGGCCACCGACCGGCTCCTCGCGATCCTCGCGTCGAAGGAGGCGGCGAGCCACGAACGACAGAACGTCGCGTTCCTGCTGGCGCGGGTCGCCCCCCCCTCGAAGGAAGTGGAGACGGCGCTCGTGAAGGCGGTGGAGGCCGCCGAGGAAATCCTCCGCGCGAACTTCGAAAACGCGCTCGCCAACTACCGGCGCCGGGTGGCTCCCCGGACGGAGTAGTGGCGATCGAGGATCGGGTCCGTCGCGTTAGCTCTTGGCGAACGGGCCCGATTCGACGAGAATCAGAGTGGTCTCGGGAGCGGGCGTCTCCCGGAAGGAGGACTCCATGCCGGAAATCGGTCTCGAGTTGACGGGCGACTTCGTGGGAGAGAAGAAGAACGTGAAGCTGAGCGGGAACAGCTTCATCCTCGGAAGGTCGCAGTCCTGCGCCTTCTCGGTCCTCTCCGACGTGGCCTCCCGGCAGCACACGGAGATCCGTTTCGAGAAGGGTAAGTGGATCGTCGCCGACCTCGGCAGCAGCAACGGGACGTTCATCAACGACCGCCGGGTCGAGAAGGCCGAGGTTCGCGTCGGTGACATCGTCATGCTCGGGAAGACCGGAGCGCAGGTGCGGGTGGTGAGTCTCGATCCACCGCCTCCTCCGCGCAACGAGGATCTCGAATCAACCGTCGTCGTCTCGGGCGGCCAGGCGAAACTCCCGCCCGCGAAGGCTCCCGCTCGCCCGGTCCCCCCACCGCCCGCCCAGAAGGCCGCGGCGGCGGCCGCGTCCACGACGAAGCGCGGCGGCAAGCTCGGGCTCTTCCTCTTCCTCCTCGGGGCCGCCTTCGGCGTGTTCACCGCCGAAGGCCAGTGGGACAAGGAGTGGTGCCAGAAGGCCATCTACAAGGCCGGCACCACGGTGAAACTGGTCAAGATCGACAAGTTCGAGAACTTCCAGTTCCAGTTCCCCTACAAGTACGTGGCGGTGCCTCCGGCCCACTGGCTCCGCGAGGGATTCAAGCAGGCCTTCCGGCTCCAGTGGGCACGCGAGAACCTCGCCGGCGAGAAGCCGTGGCGGTACACGCTCGACGTGGTCTTCGCCCTGTACTTCGGCCTGTTCCTCTTCTTCCTGGCGCGGCCCTTCCGCCGGTGGTTCTGGATCCTCCTGTGGGCCGGCGGTCACGCGGCCATGTACCTGCTGCTGCCCAAGGGCATGTACTGAGAGCCTGAGCAGGAATCCCCCCGCGAGCCGCGCCGGGACGAGGCGCGAGCAGCGCAAGGAGCGAGGAGGACTCGACCTTGCGGAGCCGGTCGAAGACGACGAGCAACGCAGCGGTGCGAAGCGCATCGTGCCCGGCCCGCAGGGTTGTCGGCACCGGCGCGCAGAAATGCTCCGGCTCCCGATACGGGCTCGCTCGCGCCGGGGCCGACGACGAGGCCGCGCGGGATTTCTGCTCAGGCTCCGGGGAACTGACGGGTGATGCAATGCGCCGTCTCCTGCTGTCCGTCCTGATCCTCCTCGTGCCGGGGGCGGCGCTCGCCCAGGAAGCGGGATTTGCAGCGGAGGCGGCCGCCCGGCCCGGGGAGTTCGTGCGCGTCGGGATCCACCAGTCCGGGGCATCCGGGCTCGCCGCTCTCGATTGCGGGGTCGCCTACGACGGGGCGGTCCTCGTCTTTCAGGGGACGGAGCCCGGTCCGGCGGCACCGGGGGCCATGGTCGAGGGGCGCGAGGTCCACCCGGGCCGGCTCCTCGTCTCCCTGATCGCTCCCGAGGGGGTATCGGGGGACGGTGTCGTCGCCTGGCTGCGCTTCCGGGTGGCCGGCGCCGCCGGGGCGATCTCGCCGCTCGACTTCACGGAGATCGCGGGCTACGACGGCCGGACCCTCGCGTCGATCCCCCTCCGGCGAACGACCGGCGAGGTCCGCGTCGGGGCGCCGGGCGCGCCCCCTCCCCCGGCGCCGATACCCGCCCCGCCTCCCCCGGCGACCATCGTGCCCCTCGCTCCGGGAGGAGCCGCCCCCCCGGCGACTCCCGCGCCGGCCGGCGGCCCCTCTCCGGCCTACCCCCCGGTTCCCGCTCCTCCCGGCCCCTCACCGGCCGGGCCCGGGGTCGTCCCTCCCGCGCTGCCCACGGCGCCGGCACCGGCGGCGCCCGCGGGCGATGACGAGGGCGGCCAGCGGTTCCTCCTCATCCTCCTGGCCTTCGTGGGCGTGGCGATCCTCTTCGGCGTCTTCCGCCGCCGGAAGTGACCCTCCCCGCCCGCCCGGGCGCGGAGGTCCGGCACCGATCGCGCCAAAATGAGTGATCACCGGAGGGTGGCGATCTCGAATACCTCCCAGACCCTGGCCGCGCGCTGGCCGACCCACGCCACCTTCGTCCCGTCCGGCGACCATGCCGGCGCGGAGCAGTCGGTCAGGTTGCCCGCGATCGCGTAGACCCGGGTCGGATCGGCGAGGGAGAAGGCCACCACCTCGCGCTTCCCGCCGGCCACCCGCACCGCGGCCACATGCGTGCCGTCCGGCGAGAAGCAGAGCGGGCCGAAGCCCCGGTCGAGTCCGAAGGAGAGCGTCCTCCCGGAGGCCAGTTCCACCAGCCGGAGGTCCCAGGGAGGCGGACCGCCGGCCCCGGAGAGCGCGAAGGCCGCCCACTTCAGGTCCGGGCTCGCCGCCCAGACCGTCGCCGCGAGAGGCAGGCTCGCCGTCGAGGCCGGTCGCGCTGGATCCGGCGTGGGCCCCGGGCACAGGATCAGGCGCGGACTGGCGCCGGGGGCGGAGTGGAAGAAAACGAAGCCGTCCGGCCGGGCCGCCAGCAGCGCGTGCTCCGGCCCCGTCTCCAGGAACGGCACCGGCTTGCCGCCGGCGAGCGGCACGCTCATGTAGAGGACGCGGCTGCGCCCGGAGCGGACGAGGGGCAGCGTGGAGCGGTAGATCACCCGGTCCCCGGCCACCACCGGTTCGGCGGCGCCGCGCGCGTGGGCCCCGAAGGGCGTGCCCCCCACCGGTTCGGGGTCGAAGAAGATCAGCGGCCGCGCCGCGCGGGTCGCCACGTCCACCGCGATCAGGCCGGAGCTCGAAGCGAAGACGAGCGACTTCCCGTCCCCGCTGAAGACCGGGGCCTGCGCCGGGTCGATGAACGGGTTGACCTCGCTCGCGATCTGGCGCGGCGCGGTGAACCTCCACACGAGGGTCGGCGGAGGCGTGCCTCCCCCGGCCGGGGCTTCCACCGCCCGCTTCAGGAGCAGCAGCGCGTCCCGGGCCGTGACCTGCCCGTCGCCGTCCATGTCGAGCACCGCATCCACCGGCATCCGCCCGGTGGCCATGCGGAGGGCGGCCAGCGCGTCGACGCTGCTCACCCGCCCGTCGCGGTTCCAGTCGCCGGCCACCGCGGGCGGTGCGCCGCCGGGCATCTCGGAGGGCGTGACGATCGAAACCGCTCCGGACTCCACGGCGAGGGACAGGGCCGCCGAGGTGTCGGCGTGGGTCGCGGCCCGGACTTCCGGCCGCACCTCGTAGCTCCGTCCCGGCCGGCCCCGCGCCCGGAAGGTGAGCCGGGCGATCACGTGCTCGCCGTCGAGCCCCCGTGCATCGGCCAGCGCGATCTGGACGGAACCCGCCGCCGACGGATTCGCGTCGAAGAGCGCGGTGGCCGGAAGGTCACCGCGCGCCGCGTCGATCAGTTCGAGCGACGCCGGATCGAAGACCACGACGGCCGTGAGACTGCCGAGACGCGCGAGCCCCGAGAGCCTCAACGGGATCGTCGCCTGGCCTCCCACCATCGCCCGCTCGGTGCCCAGGGAAAGCGTGGGCGTCGCCGGGGGCGTCCCGCCGGGTCCGGGCCATGTGCCGGCCATGATCCCCCGGTACTCCGCGCCGTCGAGGAGCGCCATCAGGTACGTCCGGCGGCTGCCGATCGCCCGGAGCCTCACGGGCTCGTCCCGCTGCTCCGTCGCCGTGGGCTCCCGGCCCAGGACGGCCTGGAAGGCGTCGCGGATGAACTCCGGATCGCCCGTCTTCCGGGCCTGATAGGCCGGATCCTCGAAGGCCTTCTGCACGAGAGAGGAGCGCGCGGCGCCGGGGGCCGCGAGTTCCCTCCGCCAGGCGGAGATCTCGGTCGCCGTCGGCTCGCGGTGAAAAGCGGACCTGAAGAGTCCATAAAGGAAGTCCTCGTCCGGAGCCTTCGGGCCCACCAGGATGTCCTCGTATCGCCCGG
>JALOQY010000180.1 GCA_025459285.1 Planctomycetota bacterium
GGACCGGGAGGGCGAGGGCGGGCTGCGCGCCGAACCGCCCGGCGGTGTTCAGGTAGACCGTGAGGTCGATCTCGATGTTGCCCTGCGTCATGGCGCGCAGGGCGTCGCGCGGGTCGGCGCGCAGGGCGCCGAGCACGAGGTCCGGGAGCCCGTTCCCGTCCACGTCGGGGAGTTCGAGCGCCCGGGCGAAGCCCGAGACGAACAGGGCCTGGGAGGGCGCGCCATCCTCGGGGAAGAGCGCCCCGGGGGGCGAGCCGCGCTCCGCCGTGTAGACCAGCACCTGGGTCCGCACGTCCCGCGAGCGTCGATCCCCCGCGAGGAGCAGGAAGTCGGCGCGGCCGTCGCCGTCCAGGTCCCTCGCGTGCGTGCCGAAGGCCATGTCGAACCGCCGCCCGCGGTCCACGTCGAGAGGCAGGCGGAGCGCGAGGTCCGGGACCTCCGGGAAGCCCGCGCCGCGGCGCTGCCGGTAGACGAGGAGCATCCCGCCGGACTGGACCACGACGTCGGGGAGGCCGTCGCCGTCGAAATCGGCAAGCGCCGGGACCGGGACGGCGTTCGACACCTCGATGGTCTCGACACCTTCCTCTCCGCCGGACAGGAGCTGAAGCCGGAACCGCCGGAACCGCTCGCGCCGCGAGTTCTCCGGCTGCTCCGCCTCGGCCTCGGCGGCGGTTTCCGGTCGGGGCAGGACGAGGCGCGAGGAGGCTGCGAACGCCCGATCCCCGGTCCCCCGGGCCGCGGCGCGGTAGCCTCCCGGTTCGGGCAGGAGGAGGTCGGCGCGGCCGTCGCCGTCGAAGTCCGCGAGCGCCGCGGGGAAAGCGAAGACCTCGCGGGGGCGGGGGACCTGCCACAGGAAGTCCGCGGCGAGGATCCGCTCGGGGGTCGCGTCCGGTTCGAACACCCGCCACGCGAACGCCCCGTCCTCGGTGAACAGGACGAGCTCCTCGCCGGGCGCGGGGAGCACGTCGCCGGCGGCGAAGGCGGTGACGTTCCGGGGGACCGGCAGCGCGAGGTCGGGCTCCGGGGCGAAGGGGGCGGCCCCGGGACGCCGCCGGAAGATCCGGAGGCTTCGCTCGAAGTCGCGGCCCCGCGTGCCCGTGGCGATGATGAGGTCGCGCGCGCCGTCGCCGTCGAGGTCGGCGAGGGCCGCCGCTTCCGCCTTCGCGCCCGGGGGGAGGGGCAGTGTCGCGATGGTGGATGCGAGGAGGGAGGAGAGCAGCGCGAGAAGCGTCATCAGTCCACCTCGATGAGACGGTCGGCGTCCCCCGACTCGAAGGAGAAGAGCCACAGGAACCGGACGTCCCTGGCCGCCTCGGTGCTCCGGTGGCGGAAGAGGCCGAGGAGGATCGAGAGCTCCGTCCGCCCGCGTTCGCTCTCGTAGAAGTAGAGGGGAGGGATCGAGACCCGGCGCGTCTCCCGGGCGCGGGTCGTCAGAGGCGCGCGGACCTCCAGCAATTCGCCGTTCCGGAAGACCGCGAGTCCGATCTCCTCGTCGGCCTCACGGATCGCGTCGAGGAGGACCTGCGGATGGGAGACCGGCTCCCCCTCTACGGCGGCGATCAGGTCGCCGTAGACGAGGCCGGCGCCGCGCCAGGGGCTCGCCTTCGAGAGCCCCACGACCACCGCGCCGCCGCCGGGTCCGAGGCCGGCCCGGCGGGCCTCGACCTCGGTGGCGGTCCGGACGACGACCCCGGCGCGACGCGTCTCGGGGTAGCGCTCCACCGCGGTCCGGGGGGAGGAGCGCTTCCGCGCCGCGATGGTCAGGGTGGCCGCCGCCTCGACCCCGGCCCGGTCGATGCCGATCCGGAGCGCCGTCCCCGGCGCGGCATCGAGCTCGATCTTCCGGAAGTCCGAGGCGTTGCGGATCTCCCGCTCCTCTCCACCGGGGGCGAGGACCGTGTAGAGCAGGTCGCCGGGGAGGATCCCCGCCGCGTCGGCGGGGGAGTTCTCGGCCACCGCGATGACCTCCACCCCGGGCGGCACGTCCTCGCCGAGGAGGGCCGGAGCCTCGGAGAGCGTGAGCCCGGTGAAGCCGCCGGGAGCCAGGGCGATGCGCTCCGCCTCGTCGTCCGGTTCGGCGAAGAGATCGAGCGGCTCTTCGAGGTCCGCGAGGGGCGGCGACTCCTTCGGGAGGTCCCGGGGCAGGATCGCGGAGCATCCCGCGAGGAGAGCGAGGGCGGCGAGGGCGGCGGTTCTCATGGCACGGACCTCCGGCCGAGGACGAGGACGGGCAACGCGGCCGCGGCGGCGAACCAGAGGGCGGGCGCGAGGACGACCGTCTCCGGGAAGCCCGCGGGGATGTCGTTGGGCGCCCGGATCATCGACAGGACGCGGGCCGCCGGGGAAGTGTCGCCGAACGGCGAGGGGTAGTGGGAGAAGACGAGCCACGGCGCGAGGTCGCCGGCGACGCCGCGGAGCATCTCGAAGGCGAGGAGGAGGCCGGCGGCCAGCGCGAGCGCCGTGGTGGCGCGACGGGCGGCGGCCCCGGCGAGGAACCCGAGCGCCGTGACGGCGAGGAGCGGCAGGGCCAGTTGCGGGAACATGGCGGCGAAGGGACCGCGAAGCGCCGCCGCCTCGGCGATCACCCAGGGTTTCGCGGTGCGGATCTCCAGCACCTCCACGACGTCGGTGAAGTCGAAGAGGAGCGCGGAGGCGGCGAGGGCGGCCCCGGAGAGAGCGGCGAAGGCGAGGAGGGCGGCGGCGCAGAGCCCGAAGAGCTTGCCGATCGCGAGGCGGGTCCGTCCGGCCGGCGTCAGGAGCAGGTTCCGGAGGGTCCCGCCGGCGTACTCCCCGGCGAGGGACTGGCTCGCGAGACCGGCGGCGGCGAGGAGCAGGAAGGGCAGCGCGAAGCGGACGGCGGCGGCGGCGGCCTCGAAGGCGGTGACGAGGCTCTGGCTCGCGAGCGTTCCCGCGGCCACCTCGGCGAGATGTTGTCTCGCGGCGTGCCACTGCTCGAGGACGGAGAGCGCGGCGAGGAGAGCGGGGAGGAGGAGCAGCGCGATGGGGCCGGACCGGAGGAGGCGCCCGGCCTCGTGACGGACCGCGGCGCGAAGCGGGCCGGGGGGCGCGAGCCGCGCGGCGGGGGGCGGGGCGGTGGCCGGGGCGGGGGCGGGGGGCGGGGCCGGGAGTTCGCCGCGGGCGGCGCCGAGGTAGATCTCGGTGAGCGTCCGCGGTCGGGGGGACAGCTCGCGGAGTTCGAGGCCGCGGCCCACGACGGCCCGGGCCACGGCGGGGGAGGGGACGGCGCCGGTGTCGAAGGGGACGGCGTCGGCGGCGCGCGGGTCGGACGCGGCCACGTCGGGGGCGGCGGGTTGCGCCCCGAGTCCGGCAAGGACGGCCCGCGCCGCCGCCGGGTCGTCGGTGCGGAGGAGCCAGCGACCGCCGTCGCCGGCGAGCAGGTCCGCGGTCGCCCCTTCGAGGACGAGGCGGCCCTGGCGGAGGATCCCGATGCGGTTGGTGACGCCGGCCAGCTCGGCGAGGAGGTGGCTCGAGAGGAGGACGGTCCGCCGCCGGTCGTGCCGGAGGTGGAGGACGAGCCGGCGGAACTCCTCGATGCCCTCGGGGTCGAGGCCGTTCACGGGTTCGTCGAGGAGGAGGAGCGGCGGATCGCCGGCCATGGCGGCGGCGATGCCGAGGCGCTGGCGCATGCCCTGGGAGAAGCCGCCGACCTTGCGGTCCGCGGCGGCGGCGAGTCCGGCGAGGTCGAGCAGGCGGCCGGCCTCGCGCGTCGCGCCGCGGCGGTCGAAGCCCCGCAGGCGGGCGAGCGCGCGGAGGTTGTCGCGCGCGGAGAGGTACGGGTAGAAGCCCGGCGTCTCGATGAGGCCGCCCTGCCGGGCCCGGGCCTCGCGGGGGAAGCGCGCGGCGTCGAACCCGTCGACGAGCACGGTGCCCGCGTCCGGTCGGACGAGCCCGAGGGCGATGCGGAGCGCGGTGGTCTTCCCCGCGCCGTTGTGGCCGAGGAAGCCGTAGCCGTCCCCCTCTTCCACGCGGAGGGAGACCCCCGAGAGCGCCTCCGTCCTCCCGTACTTCTTCACCACCCCCCGCATCTCCAGCATGACGCCCCCGGGGCCAGGCCCCTGATCACCATTTTGACGCACCCGGGGCCAGGCCCCGAACCACCATTCTGACGCGTTCGGTGCCAGACCCTGCGCCCAGTCTACGGTCCGGCCCTCCCATGCGGTCCGAACGATCCTCGACGGTTGACCGGCGGGTCCGTGCGGAAAGCCCTCCCGGGGCCGCGACCTGGCCCGATGGCGACGCGCAATCCGAGAATCTGCCGCCTGTCGGGGCCGAGGACGATCTCTGCGGAGCGACCCCCTGCCCCGACCGGCGGCTGGCCATTGATGGCCCTGCGACCACGGCCGCGATAGTCGCACGAGCGAAAGGAGTGCCACCATGAAGAAGCTGGTCGAGATCGAGGGCATCGGAGCGAAGTACGCCGGCACGCTGGAGCAGGCGGGGGTCAAGTCCGTGGACGCCCTGCTCACGGCGGGGGCCACGCGGAAGGGGCGCGAGGAACTCGCGGCGAAGACGGGGGTCAGCGGGAAGCTCATCCTCCGCTGGGTCAACATGGCCGATCTCTTCCGGGTCAAGGGCGTCGGCGAGGAGTTCGCCGATCTCGTCGAGGCGGCGGGCGTCGACACGGTGGTGGAACTCGGGAAGCGGATCCCGGCGAACCTGGTGAAGACGATGCAGGAGGTGAACGAGACGAAGAAGCTCGTGCGCCGCGTCCCCCTCGTCGGCGAGGTCGAGGCCTGGGTGAAGCAGGCGAAGGAACTGCCCCGCGTCGTCACGTACTGACGCGGCCGCCCGAAGGTCAGTCGACAAGGGGGTTCCGGAGGCGCAGGCCAGGAAACCGCCGGAAGTCGTGGTCGTTCGAGTGGAGTTCCGCGTTGTGCTCGATGGCCAGCGCGGCGAGGTGGGTGTCGGTGGTGAGGTTCCCGCCGACGCCGGTCGCCGCGAAGAGACCGCGGGCGATCGCGAGGTGTCGGGGGCCGGGGTCGAGGGGCAGGACGTGGTCGCGCGCGAACCACTCGTCGATCCGGCCGAGCGCGTCTGCGGGGGACAGCGGGCGCTCCAGGACGGCCGGGTGGGTGACGAGGCGGATGAACCCGAAGACGACCGCCCACGGCAGGCCCACCGGGATCGTGCCGGACATCAGCCGCTCCCACCACTCCCGCGCCTTCCGGTGATCCGCGGCCGCTTCATTGTGGGCGTAGATCAGCAGGTTGACGTCGGGGACGATCACGAGCGCGCTCCGGATCGCCGGGTCTCGAGTTCGTCCACGAGTTGGTTCAGCTTCAGCGGGTCCACGCCCGGCCGGAAGGCGCTGCGGAAGGTGCGGACCCGGAAGCGGCGCTTCTTCCGCGCACCGGCCTCCGGCGCGGTCAACCCCCGTCGCAGGGCATCGTTCAGCACCGCCCGGAAGCTCATCCCTCTCCGCTGCGCCAGTTCCCTGAGGCGGGCTGCGAGGTCGTCGTCGAGCGTCAGCGTGGTGCGCATGATCTATGCATCATGATGCCATGACAAGTTGATGTCAAGATGCCATCCGTATGGGGCCGGAGTTCGGGAGCCCGGGCGGGCCGCGCGGAACGAGCCCTGTGGTCTCCCCGCTTGCGCGCCGGGCCCGGGTCGGGCATGATGCCGCGGCATGGGGCAGAACGAAATGCGGGATGCCGGAGTTCGGGCGGCGCCTCTGCGGAAGCCGCGGATCGGTCTCTGGTCGGTCCTCGTCACCGCCCTTGCGATCCTCGGCCCCGTCAGTTGGCTGCTGCTTGCGGAGAAGGCGTTCCTTCCCCTCGTTGCGCTCTACCCCGCGGGGCTGGCGGGGGCACTGGCGGGCAGCGCCGTATGCCTGGTCCTGGGGCTGACCGCCGCGCACACGCAGGCCCGGGCGTTGGCCTGCGTCCTCCCCACGGTGCTTTTCGCATCGGCGCAGTTCCCGATCTACGCCCTGCTCTTCCGGCGGTGGCGGCGCGGCGGCCGGCGGCAGGCCGTGGCCGGTCTGATCACCCTGCACCTCGCGCTGGCCGTGCCGTGGCTCGCCCTGCTGGCGCTGGTCGAGTGAGCTCGGGACGAGCCGCCCGCCCGGGAGGCGCTCCCCGTCGTCGAGGCCGCGGCGTTCCGGCCGCCGCTCTCCGCCGCCCGCGCGGCGCGCGCCGCCGCGTCCCGGATCCGGGGGAAGTGAGAGACTCGTCGCCCCGAGTCACTCCCCCGCAGGAGGGTCGACGGCGGGCGGTTGCCGGCTCCGGAGCGTCCAGCGGAAGGGGGGCTGGCGGGGGAGGTAGACGTCCCAGAGGGAGCCGTCATCCATCTCCAGGCGGAAGGCGTGGCGGCGGACGTAGGCCTCGCCGCAGGACGGGCCGGTCTCGCGCGTCCTCGCCACGACCCGGACGACGCGGACCTCCCGGCCCCTCCAGCGGAAAGCCGCGGGCGGAGCCGGTTCGCCCCGGGCCATGGGCCGCGGGTCGCCCGCGCCGAGCGGCGTGATCGCCTCTCCGACGAACTCCTTTCCGCCCATGGCGGGATTCTAGTCGAATCGGGGGATGCCACGGACGATCGAGATCGACGGGAGGAACCTCGGGCCGGCGGACGCGAAGGCCGTGCTCGATGGCGAGGACGTGACCTTCACCCTCTCCGCGGCGGCGCGCGCCCGGGTGGAGGCGTCCCGCACCGTGGTGGAGCGGGCCCTCGCCGAGGGACGCACGATCTACGGGGTGAACACCGGCTTCGGGAAGCTCGCCGACACGCGGATCCCCGCCGACCGCCTGCGCGACCTCCAGCGAAACCTCCTCCGTTCCCACGCCTGCGGGGTGGGGGCGCCGCTGCCGCCGGAGGAGGTGGCGCTCGCGCTGCTCTTCCGCGCCAACGCCCTCGCCGTGGGCTGCTCCGGGGTCCGCCCGATGGTGATCGACACGCTCCTCGCCATGCTCGACCGGGGCGTGCGGCCGGTGGTGCCCCGCAAGGGCTCGGTGGGGGCCAGCGGGGACCTCGCGCCGCTCGCGCACCTCGCGCTGCCGCTCATCGGGGAGGGGGAGGCGGAGTTCGGCGGCCGCCGGCTCCCGGGGGGCGAGGCGATGCGGCGCGCGGGAATCGAGCCGCTCACCCTCGCGGCGAAGGAGGGGCTGGCGCTCGTGAACGGGGTGCAGGTCTCCACGGCCATCGGCGCCCGCGCCCTCGCCGTTTCGGAGCGGCTGGTGAAGACGGCCGACCTCGCGGCGGCGATGTCGCTGGAGGCACTGCTCGGCACCGACACGCCCTTCGACCCGCGAATCCACGCCGCCCGACCACATCCGGGGCAGGCCGTCGTCGCGGCAAACGTCCGGCGGCTGCTCGAGGGCAGCGGGATCCTGCCGACGCACCGCGGGCCGCACAAGGTGCAGGACGCCTACTCCCTGCGCTGCGTGCCCCAGGTCCACGGCGCGGTGCGCGATTCCATCGGTCACGCCCGGGAGGTGGTGTACCGCGAGGTGAACTCCGCCACCGACAACCCGCTCGTCTTCGCCGAAGACGGCGCCGTCCTGTCGGGGGGCAACTTCCACGGCGAGCCGGTGGCGATCGCCATGGACCTCGCGGCCCTCGCGATCCACGAGATCGGCTCCATCTCCGAGCGCCGGATCGAGTCGATCGTGAACCCCGCGCTCTCTTCGGGCTTGCCGCCTTTCCTCGCCCGTGAGGGGGGCCTCGAATCGGGTTACATGATGGCGCAGGTGACGGCGGCGGCCCTCGTGTGCGAGACGCGAACTCTCTGTGTGCCGGCCGCGGCGGAGTCGATCCCCACGTCGGCGAACCAGGAGGACCACGTGTCGCTCTCGCCGCTCGCCGCGCGGAAGGCGGCGGAGATCGCGGGGAACGTGGCGACGGTCCTCGCGATCGAACTGCTGGCCGCCGCCCGGGGCCTCGACTTCCGGATGCCGCTCCGGCCCGGGAAGGGCGTGGCGGCGGCCTACGACTTCCTGCGGGATCGCGTTCCCCGCTGCGAGGTGGACACGCCGCTCGCCCCCGCGATCGAGACCCTCCGGGAGATCGTCCTCGGCCCCGACCTGCTCGCCGCCGTGGAGACCGCCGCGGGCCCGCTCGACTGATCAGGCCACCGGGCTGCCGGCGATGTAGTTGTGCAGCGCCCGGACTTCCGCTTCCTTCTCCTCGACCACCACCTTCACGAGGTCCCCGATGGAGACGATCCCCGCGAGGTGACCCTCATGGACCACCGGCATGCGGCGGAATCGCATCCGCGTCATGATCGAGAGGGCGTAGGAGACCTCATCGTCCGGTTTCGCCGTGATGAGGTTCCTCGTCATGTGGTCCCGGACTTTCACCGCCTGCAGGTCGCCCTCGGGTTCGCGGACGATCCGCAGCACGTCGCGCTCCGTGAGGATCCCGAGAAGCGGCCCGTCCGCCTCTCGTACGAGCACGGAGCCGATCTTCTTCGACACGATGAGATCCACGGCTTCCTGGACGCTCCGGTCCGGTCCTATCGTCACGACCGCAAAGCCCTTCGCGTCCAGTACGTCCTGAATGGTCGGCATGATGACCTCCTGACTTGTTGAGAAAGCATATCAGGTTCAGGACGGGGCGGTCATTCCGAATTCTCGCGGAGGCACCCGGGCTCGGGATTGGTGCGCCTCATCGGCCGGGGTCGGCGGGCGCGGGCGGTTCCTGCTCCCCGGCCCACCGGAACGGCGGCTGGTTCCGCTCGTCGTAGGTCTCGATGATCGCCGTGATGGTCTGCCGGAACGTGAGCAGTTTCTCCGCCGCCGGCCTCCCGACGCGCGGTGGCGCCTCCATCACATCGAAGAAGGCGCAGTCGCCGAGATTCTCATCGCGCTCGCTGTGGAGCGCGATGAAGAGTCGTTCGAAGAGCCCTTCCTCATCCCGCGTGTCCTTCCGCCCCGCACGGGCACGGAGGTGCCGGACCAGTTTGGCGAATGACGACGGCCCGAAGTAACCGTCTCCCTCGTCCAAGGCCGCGTATTCCGGGATGAAGACCGCACCCACCAGTACCGCG
>JALOQY010000181.1 GCA_025459285.1 Planctomycetota bacterium
ACCGGTGGCGCACGAGTTCGCGCTGGAGGTCCTGGAGCGGGTCCTTTCGCCCACCCTGCGCGAAGTGTTCCTGACCCGCGGGGAGGTGGATACCGCTTACCAGTACGACGCCCGGAGCCGTTTCCGCGTCAACGTCTTCCGGCAGCAGGGCCACGTGGGGTTCTCCCTCCGGCATATCCGGGACGAGGTTCCCAACCTGCGTGAGCTGTGCCTTCCAGCCGAGCAGCTCGAGAGGCTCGCGACCCTTTCGCGAGGACTCGTTCTCGCTACCGGCGTGGCGGGCAGCGGCAAGTCGACCACCCTCGCCGCGATGATCCAGTACATCAACCTGAACTGCCACAAGCACATCGTCACCGTGGAGGACCCGATCGAGTTCGTCCACCATGACCGGAAGAGCGTGGTGACCCAGCGGGAGATCGGCAGCGACACCCTGGACTTCCACTCCGCTCTCAAGTACGTCGTGCGGCAGACTCCGGACGTGATCCTGATCGGAGAGATGCGGGACCGGGAGACGGTGGAGGCGGCGCTGTCCGCCGCCGAGACCGGGCACCTCGTGCTGTCGACCCTGCACACGGTGAACGCCATCCAGACCGTGGAGCGGATCATCTCCTTCTTCCCCACGCACCAGCACGCGCTCATCCGCCAGCAGCTCAGCATGACGCTCGAGGGGGTGATCTCGCTCCGGCTCATCAGCCGCAAGGACCGCACCGGCCGGGTTCCGGCGGTGGAACTGCTCCTCGGCACGCCCACGATCCGGGAGATTCTCGCCGAGGGCCGGACGCGGGAGCTGAACCGTGCGATCCACGAGGGGGCCGACTACTTCGGGACGCTGACCTTCAACCAGAGCATCGTCAAGCTCCTGAAGGAGAACCGGATCGCCCATGCCGACGGCCTCAACGCCGCCGACAACCCCGACGAACTCAAGCTCGAGATGCGCGGGATCGCCAAGGGCGGCAAGGCCGACTTCGACTTCGACTACTGACAGGCCGCCGGCGCGGGCCTTCGAGCCGGCAGCCCCTCGGCCCAAGCCCTCGAGCGCGCGGAAGCCCCTCGGCGACGGGCTGCTGGCGATGCCCCCCCGGCGACGCCATGATGGCGATCGGCCGGCAGCGGGGGAAATCCGCGCGGCGCCGGCGATCCCGTGTACACTCCGGAAGATCGCGCGCGGATGGCGCGTCAGACGATTCTGGTTCCACTGGACCGGGGTCCATGAACGTCAAACTCCTGAAGCAGATCCTGTGGGTCGTGAACTCCCTCCTGGTCGCCGCGATTCTGCTCGTGGCCGTCCGGTTCTTCGCCCTCTCCGGGGGGCGACAGGCGGTGGCGAGGGACGTGGAGAAGATCCTCGGCCGGGAGAACGTGCCCAAGGCGAGTCCGCCGCTGAAGTCCTCCCAGGTCCTGCCGGCGGACACATTCATGAATGCCTGGAAGCTGCCGCTTTCCGGTGATCCTCCCATCGAGGCGAAGGCCCCGGCTCCGGGCGAGGCGCCGAAGCTCGTCTCGCCCCTGGCGAAGGACTACAAACTCCTGTGGACGAAGGTCGACACCGGGGACCCGCTGGCCTGCCAGGCGCACCTCGAGCGGATCGCCAAGAAGGACGTGATCTCCGTGAGCGTGGGCGGCATCGTGGAGTCGGGATGGAAGCTGGTCAGGGTCCGCAACGACGAGGCCGACTTCGAGCAGACGCGCACCGGAGAGCAGTTGACCATGAAGGTGGAGCGGATGCCCACGGGACCGCTGGGCGCAGCCAGCCCGGGGGGGCCGGGACCGGCGCCCCTCGGCACCACGATCGGCGGAGGCGAGACCGGGAGCCAGCCGCGCGAAGGGCCGAGTCGCGAGATGGTGGAGTCCCGTCCGGGGAGCGGCATCTTCGACGTGCCCCCGGAATCACGTGAGTGGTGGGCGGAATATGGGGAGTCGGTGCTGGAGAAGGACGTCACCGTGCAGCCGGTCACCGATCCCGACACCGGGAAGGCGGCCGGACTGATGTTGAAGGAGATCACCACCGGCTCCTATCCGGCGCGCTGCGGCTTCCGGCCCGGGGACATCGTCCGTTCGGTGAACGGAGTCCCGGTCCACTCCCGCCAGGAGGCCGTCGCCTACGCGCGGGGGCCCGGCAAGGACGCCGCCAAGTACGTGGTGGAGGTCGAGCGGGGCGGGCGCGTCATCACGCTCACGTTCAACGTCAAGCGGTAGATTCCCGGCCCCGCCGGCAGAGTTTCCGCTCCCTTTCCGGCGCGCGACCGTAGCCTTTCCCCGATGCTCCTCGTCGCCGACGTGGGCAATTCCTCCGTGAAGTTCGCGGTGTTCGACGGAGACCGGATCGTCGAGACGCATCGTGTTCGCCACATCGACGCGGCCTCCGGTGCGGAGCTGCCGGCGGTCGTCGGATCCTGGACCGGCGACTTCGTGGCGGTGAGCGTGAGCAGTTCGGGGCTCGGGACGCTCGAACGGCGCCTCGGGCGATCGCTCGCGGTCCTCGGCCGCGATGTTCCCATCCTCGTCCGCAATGCCTACGAAACCCCGGAAGAGGCCGGTGCGGATCGCCTCGCCAACGCGGCGGCCGCGCATGCGAGGACCGGAGGGGCCGCGGTGGCGGTGGACGCGGGCTCCGCCGTGACCGTGGATGCGGTGGGGTCCGACGGGACCTTCCTCGGCGGGGCCATCGCGCCGGGGCTCCCCGCCCTGCGGGCCGGACTCGCGCGCGCCACGCCGGCGCTGCCCGCGTGGGCGGCGCCGGGGTGCTGCTGACCGGCGGAGACGCCACATTGCTGGCGTCGTGCCTCGGGCGGCCGTCGATCGTGGTTCCCCATCTCACCCTGGAGGGTGCGCGCCTGCTGTTCGAGCGCGCCGGTCGGAGGCCGTCGTGCACCTGATCTCGCTGGACGACATCCCGAGGGAGGATCTCGCCGACATCGTCGCCGGCCGGCGCGTCGACGTCCCCGCCGGCCGCTTCATCGTGCTCCTCGACTGGCTGCCGCTCGGGGCCGCGGAACTGGCCCTGCGCGCGGCGGCGGCCCGGGTGGGGGCGGAGGTCGTCTCCGCCCGGCGGCTCTTTCCGGGGTTCGACGATGGCGCGGATCTCCTGGAGACCGCCGCTGTCGCGGGAGCCTACGCCGATGTCCTGGTGGTGCGCCATCCACTGAGAGGCGCCGCCCGCGCCGCCGCCGCCGTCAGCCGGGCTCCCGTTCTCTCCGCGGGGGACGGGGGCGGGGAAGATCCGCTCTTCGCCCTGGGGGATCTCGCGGTCTTCGGAGAACTTCTCGGTGATCTCCGTGGAAGGAGTCTCGCGCTGTGCGGCGACCTCGGACGGAACCGGCGGGCCCACTCGATCGCCGGTGGACTCCTCGGCCTCCGGGCGCGGGTCCTCCTCGTGCCCGCCCTCGGTTCGGAGCCGGAAGAGGGCTTCCTCGACCGGCTGTCCATACGCCACGGCTACCATCCGGTGCGGTTCGCCGCGCAGTCCATGTCGTCACTCCTCGACATGGTGGATTCCTGGCTCCTGACCCCCGACCTCGAACACCAGCTGCCGCTGCTTCCGGACGTGGATGCATCCTCGGATCAGGACCGGAGACAGGTGCGGCGCCAGGTCCGGGACGTCGACGCGCTGTGGGTGGCGTCTCCCCGGGACGATCGGGGAGAACCGATTCCGGCCTCCGCTCCGCCACGGTTCCCCTTCCGTGAGGAGGACGGGCGCGCCCTGGTCTCACTGCGGCCCTCGGGGAGCGAGAGCGCACTCCCTCTGTTCCGCCGGGCCGAGAGGGAGGTCGGCGCCGTGGCCGCCCTCCTGTCCCGCTCGCTTGCCGGGGGACTCCGGGGGTCCCCCGTCCTGCCGGAGGGCGCCTACACGGGGCGGGAGGGCGTGCGCTGCGACAACGCGGCCTGCGTCGCGTGCCGGGAGCCGGCGCGGGTCACGCCGGCCTTCACGGTACTGCGCACGGACCCCCTGCTCCTGGCCTGCGTCTACTGCTGGGCGAGGCGCAGGGTGCAGTACGTGGGGAGCCGGGTGGAAAAGCGGTACCATCGCCTCGGTTCCTCGCAGGTCCGGAAGATCCTGCCGAGGAACGTGGTTTTCTTCTCCGGCCGGCGCGAAGCGGAGTCGGCCGGCTTCGTCCTGTCGAGACTCGAGCAGGGGTGACACGTGGGCGGAATCGCGGGAATGCTGCTCGTGCGCAACGTGGAGACGCTGTGTCCGGCCACGGATCTCTCCGGGCGGCGGGATCTGTGGGTCAAGGACGGGACGCTTCATCTTTCGGATCCCGGGGGGAAGCCGGAGATCTCGATCGACGGCGAAGGCCTCCTCGCGGTGCCGGGGTTCATCGAACTCCACGCGCATCTCCGGGATCCCGGATTCCCGGCCTCGGAGACCATCGCTACGGGTCTCGCGGCGGCGCTGGCCGGAGGGTACACCGCGGTTTTCGCGATGGCCAACACGCGGCCGCCCAACGACGACCCGCGGATCACGCGCGGCATGATCGAGGCCGCCCGCGCGTGCGGATCGCCGGTGCGGCTGTATCCCGTGGCGGCCGCCACCCTCGGCCTCCTGGGCCGGGAGGCCTGTGACTACCCCCCGCAGCGGAAGGCGGGAGCGGCCGCGGTGTCCGATGACGGCCGGCCGGTCCTCGATGACGAGGTGATGGCCGCGTGCATGGCAGGCGCGGCGCGGGCCGGCCTGCCGATCTTCGACCACGCCACCCACGGGCCCGAGCCCGGCGGGGGAATCGTCCACGCCGGGCCGGCTGCTCTCGCCCGTGGCCTCGCTGGACTGCCCCGGGAGGAAGAGGATCGCCTCGTCCGTCGGGACATTGCCCTCTCGAAGCGGAGCGGACACGGGATCCACATCCAGCACCTGTCCACACTCGGCGCGATCGAGGCGGTGCGGGAGGCCCGGGCGTCCGGCGTCCCGGTGACGGCGGAGGCCGCCCCGCACCACCTGCTCCTCACCGACGAGGATGCCACCGGCCCTGACTTCAAGATGAACCCGCCCCTGCGGGAGGAGCGGGACCGCCGGGCTCTGGTGGAGGCGCTCCTCGACGGCACCGTGGACGCGGTCGCCACGGACCACGCACCCCACGCCCCTGAACTGAAGGCGAGGGGACTGCCGGGCGCACCGTTCGGGGTCATCGGGATGGAGAGCGCCTTCCCCGCCCTCTTCACGGGGCTCGTACTGCCGGGGGCCCTGCCCCTCGATCGCCTCGTCCGGCTCCTGACTTCCGGGCCCGCGTCGGTCGGGAGGGTCCCGGGCGGACGGCTCGAGGCGGGCGTCCGCGTCGAGCTGAACCTCCTCGACCTCGCCACCGCGTTCCGGTTCGATTCCGCCTGCCTGCGCTCGAGGAGCCGCAACTGCCCTTTCCTCGGACGAACCCTGCGCGGCCGGGTCGTCGCCACCGTGGCCGGGGATCGGCTCCACGTCCACCGCCCCGAGCGGATCCGCTCCGAGCCGCTGTAGCAGGACCGCACGGTCTCGGGGCGGATTCCGCGTAATTTGCTGAGAATATGGCTCTTACGCTGGCCATGATCTTGGCATGGGCATTGCGCATCGGGCTCGGTTCGCCCTCTTCGCGGGCCCGTGTCGTGACTCGCGGGGGGGCGCCGGACGGCTTCTTTCGTGCTTGACTTCAAATCCATACCTGCCTACGATTTCTGGCTGATCCGGGGGGGTGCCGGGCACCCCATGTTCCTGCTTGGCGGATCGGTTCCGATGGAACCCTGAGGAGAACAGCATGTCGAAGGCTCCTTCATGCCGGCGCGTGACGCTGATAACCCTTCTTTCCGCTCTGACGGTGCCGTTCCTCCTGGCGGCCTGCGGAGGTGGCGGTGGCGGCGAGGGCGGGGTGAACGACACGGACCTCGCGGTGATCTACTTCAGCCACCGTGGCCGGACCGACGTCTACCGGAACCAGGTTCTCGAGTTCCGCTTCACGGCCCCCGTGAAGAAGAGTTCCCTCGAGCACCGGACCCTGCGCATCCTCAGTGGCGCGGGACAGGAGACCCCGGTCTCCGGGGCACGGATCCTCGGCTCCGACATCGGTCTGGACGGCGACCGGATCTTCTTCGATCCCTCGAAGAGCCAGCACGTCTACGATCGCGACGGGATGGGAGGGGTGCCGGACCAGCCCTTCGGCTTCGAGTCCCTCGCGAACCACACGGTGCTCATCCCCGGTTACCCGGAGCAGAAGACTCTGAGGAACATGTCGGGGAGCCCGCTCCTCGCCACGTACACGGCGTCGTTCACCACGAGCGACCTGTTCATCCCCGAGCAGGATCCCCCGGCCTTCCTCGGTTACCGCTTCGTCCCGCCCCCGAACGAGGATGGCACGATCAACTATCAGGCGGACCTGATCCTCGAGTTCGACGAGGCGATGGACCCCTCCACGGTGGATCCGGGCAACACCCTGACGGTCTACCGGCGGATCACCATCGACACGCCCGGCGGACCGGTCGTGAAGCAGGGCTACTATCCGGTGAGCGTCGAGGCCTCGAAGGACGGTCGCACCTTCCGGCTCTCGCCTTCGATCAACTGGGGTTCCGAGGCCGAGGTTACGATCACGGTTTCCGACGGGATCCGTGATCTCGCGGGCAATCCGATCGTGCCCCGTCCCGTGAATGCCAGCCAGACGAACCCGTTCGTGTTCGTCACCGAGTACAAGGACGGTCTCACGCTGGTCGACTTCATCAACGAGGACTTCGCCACCAACGTCTACCACGACGAGGGGGCGATCATCCCGGCGGACAGCGGCGACTGGAACACGACGGAGGCCGGTGCGCTGCTCGGCGGCCCCATCACCCAGAGCGAGGCGACGGTGACGCCGGCCGCGAACAACTCCTCGACCTTCCTCTTCAACATCAGCTGGCCGCTGGTGGCCGACAAGACGACCAACTCCTGCCCCCTGATGCCGTCCGGAGTGACCTGGACCAAGGGGATCCGGCTCCAGAGCTCCTTCGCGCAGTCGGAGCTCGGCGGCAAGGGGTCGATTACCGAGATCCTGTGGGGGCCGAGCTCGACGTACACGTTCCCGGCCACCCATCCGAACATCGAGATCCGGCTCGGGCACATGAACAACACCACGGGGGTACTGGGTACCGACCTGACCGCGAACTTCCAGAACAGCGCGGTCCCCACACCGCACTACTCCGGTGAGTACAGCATCCCCCTGAACCAGAACGTGACCTGGTGGCCGTTCCCGAAGCTGACCGCACCGTTCGACTACAACGGGACGAATGCGGTGGTCGTGGACTACCAGATCTCTGCCGCTCCCGACTGCCAGGGCTGGATCTGCTGGGCCTACACCTTCCTGACCGGCGGACCGGGCCGACGGGTCGCCGGCGCACAGGACCGGAGCGCGCTCCTCGACGACGGCTTCATCACCGCCGGAGGTCGCACGCCCGAGATCATCCTGTACACCCGCTTCATCAAGAAGCGCCGCGTGACGCAGGCCCAGAGCTACTTCTACGACACGCAGGTCCCGAACCCCGATTACTCCGCGGCGGTGGTCTCCCCGCAGGTGCAGGCCGGCGGCGCGAGCTACCTGCTGGAGGTCCAGGGCGCCGATGCCGTCTTCGATCCGGGGACCAACCGGTGGGTCGACAATCCCGCCACCTACACGGCCTGGACGGCGGACGTGAACTCGTGCGACGGCAAGCGGATGCTGCGGTTCCGGTTCACGCTCTACTCGAACATGAACTCGAACTCCGTTGCGCGCATCACCAGTCTCCAGATCCCGTACACGTTCGGACAGTAGGCGAAGCCGCCTTCAGGACCTGTCGGTCGCACGGAAAGGAGTGCTGCACATGAGGACGGGTGCATCGAGATTGTCCCGGTGGATCGTGATCGCGGGGCTCGCGAGCCTCTGCGCGCCGTTTCTCGTCGGATGCGGGGGCAGCGGAGGAGGCGGAGGCGCGGGGGACCTCTGGGTCCGGCGCTTCAGCGTTCCGAACTTCACGGGGATCCTCCTGGACGAGGATCTGACCGTCCTCTTTTCGGAAGAGGTCCTGGAATCGAGCCTGAACCATGACTCCATCCGGATCCGGACCGGCACCACCGGCGGGGAGGCGCCGCGCGGGGTCTTCGTGAAGGGCGTCTTCATGGTCGATCCGGCGACGGGCACCCGCGTGGTGATCGATCCGGATCAGGTTTCTCCGCTGCAGGTCAACCAGGCGGAGCTCCAGGGGCTGGTGTCCCTCATCCCCGTGACCGCGAGGTACGACTACGACCCGGAGATGAAGTCGCCCTACAACGGCAACCGGCAGGTGCTGTTCGACAAGAGCAAGAGCCGGGGGGACATCGTGACGTTCGTCCCGGAGATCCCCACCGAGGCCTCCATGCTCGACACGGGTCTCAAGAGCGCGTCCACGTACTCCATCGTGGTGCCGACCTTCCCGTCCCTGAACACGGTCCAGAACCTCGATGGCGACCCCTGCCTGCCCCGAAACGGGCAGGTCTTCGTCAGCACCTTCACCACGATCCCGATCAACTCGGCGCAGCCTTTCCTGGCCGGCGAGAGCGAGGTTCGGCCGAGGATCGTCAACAGCTCCCCGCCGAACGGCGCGGTGGACCAGCCTTTCGATACCCGTATCTCGCTGAGGTTCTCGCAGCCGCTGGACCCGCGCAGCATCTCCACGGCGAACTTCTTCCTCACGATCGCCTCGGTTCCCGGACGTCCGCAGATCCCGGTTTCGCTGTTCCTCCGGCAGACGCGGCTCGGGACCGTCGAGGTCATCCTGACGCCGCTCCAGGACCTCCCCGTGGCGGGACCTCCTCCGGCCGACCCCTATGTGTTCGAGGTGACGGTGAACTCCGGCGTTCTCGACCTCCTGGGGCAGACGCTGGTTCCGGTCACCATCTCCTTCAGCACGGGCGGGGCGATCGGAACGGTCCAGGACATCGTGGAGTCCTTCGACTCGAACGCGAAGGAAGACGTTACCCAGACCACGGCGAACTGGAACGCCCGGCTCGACTACGTCGGCGCTGAGCCCGGCGCGCTCGTGGCGTCCTTCGCCCCCTTCGCCGGCAGTGGCGGCGACGGACCGTTCGTCCCCAACATCGGGGAGACGACCGTCCTCAACACGGGCACGGCCTCTCCCCGCGTCTACAACTACAACGCGATCGACATCGGCATCGGGGCGACCGTGACGGCCAGCGGCAACTTCGGTCTGGTGATGCGGTGCCAGGGAACCGCGACGATCCGTGGAACCCTGGACGTGCGGGGTGGCGCCGGCGGCACGGGCGGCGTGGGGGCGACTTCCGGCGATCCTCCGAACGGCGGAGCCGGCGGTACGGCCGGTGTCGGCGGTTGGGGGGGTGGTGACGGGGCCATGCACATCCATGACGCCTCCAATTTCGACGGCCTCACCGGCGATGGAGCCGGTGGAGGCATCGGAGGTCACAGCGGTGACCAGGAGCGGGACGATGGGGTGGCCGCGAACCGGACCCGTGAAGCGGTGCAGCGCGAAGGTGGCGGGGGCGGCGCGTACGCGACCGGAGGCGAAGCCTCGGACGCGAGCTGGTCGAAGAAGAAGTTCACCCTCGTTCCGAACGTCGGTGGCACGGGCGGGACTCCCTACAGTCTCATCAATCCGCCGATCGTCGGAACGCTCACCTCCGGCTTCGGAGGCAGCGGGGGGGGCGGTGGCGGCGGGGAGGATGACGCCGGTACGGCCGGAGCCTACGGGAACGGCGCCGCGGATGGCTGGGACGAGGGCGGCGGCGGCGGCGGTGGGGGTGGCGGCGGAGTGCAGATCATCGCCTACGAAGACATCGAGATCGAGGGGATGATCCTGGCGGACGGCGGGGCGGGTGGCAGCACGGTGAACCCGTCCACGGGCATCTCCCAGGGCGCTCCGGGTGGTGGCGGGTCGGGCGGGGCGATTTTCGTCCAGACCTATGGGGAGATCACGATCGCCGCGGGCTCCTCGGTCTTCGCCCGTGGCGGAGCGGGGGGTCAGGGCGACGGCAACGGCAACGACAATCCGCGGATCGGTGGCGTCGGCGGCGACGGCTTCATCCGCCTGCAGGACTCCGACGGCTCGATCACGATCTCGCCGGGCACCGTCGATCCGGAAGAGGCGAGCACGGTCTCCACGTTCGTGGCTCCGGTCACGCTCTCCTCGGCGGCCTACTCGGGTTGGTACAACCAGTACATCGTCACTCCGAACTACGGGGAACCCATCATCGACTACTCGATGGGGTGGGCAGGCCTCGTGAACTCCATCATCATCGAGGTTCAGGGATCGCGGGAGAACGTCGCGACCCCCGGCCCCGACCCCGTCGATCCCGACAACGATCCGCTGTTCCTCACGACGAGCTGGCGCCGGATCTTCGACTCCGGCACGTTCTATCCCGGGGTGATCGACGGGCTCGACAACTACCAGTATCTGCGCTTCCGGGTGATGTTCTCGGTGGACCCGGCACAGGAGTTCGTCAACCCCTTGCCGAAGGTCACGAGGCTCGTCATTCCAGTGAGTTCGACACCCGACTAGTCCCGGGAGTCCATGGACTTCGGAACGGGCGCCTTCGGGCGCCCGTTTTCATGAGATGAGACGACAGTACCGCGAAATCATCCGCCGAAAGACCGCCGAAGGGCGGTTGCCCCTCATCGTCGGCGGAGCGGCCAAGATGATCGGCGCGTGGATCGGCAGCAGGCTCGGGAAGCCGGTGGTCGGTCCGGCCCTCGGGACGCTCATCGTCACCTATCGCTGCAACTACTCGTGCCAGTTCTGTGAACTCCCCGCCCGTGCGGTCCGGCGGTCCCGGGAGGGCGCGAAGGAGTTCGGGCGGGCCGGGATGCTCGCCGTGGTCCGGGGCTTCAAGTCGATCCGGACGGCGGCGGTGGGCATCACGGGTGGTGAACCTTTCCTGCGCGAGGACCTGTTCGATATCGTGGCCGAGATCCACCGGCTGGGGATGGTGGCCCACGTGAACACGAACGGCCATTTCCTCGAGGCCGGGAAGGTGGCCCGCCTCCTCGGGAGCGGTGTGGATTCCGTCAACGTGTCCCTGGACTCCGCAGTGGCGCTCACCCATGACACGGTGCGGGGCCGCCGGGGCTCGCATGGCCGCATTCTCTCCGGTCTGGGGGAGGTGCTGCGCCAGAGGCGGGGCGGGAAACCGAGGGTCTGCCTCGTCACGGTTCTCGGGCCGGAGACTCTCGACCGCGCCGAGGGCATGGTCCGCCTGGCGAGGGAGATCGGTGTGGACGGCGTGGGGTTCCTCCCGCTGCACTCCTACCGCGACGGTGCCCCGGCAGATTCCATGATCCCGGCCCGGGAGTTCGCCGGACGGGCGGAAGAGGTCATCCGGCGCCTGGTGGAGGAGGGGCGCGGCATCGTGGACAACTCGGAGGGCTACCTCGGGCTCTTCCCCCGTTGTTTCTCCGGTCAGCCCTCGGGGCTCCGGTGCTACGCGCCCTATGCGTCGATGGTCGTGGACAACCGAGGTCTCGCAGAGTCGCCTGCAATGCATTCTCACGTGCAGGACAGGACCCTCGAGGTGGACCTGCGGCTGCTGTCACTGGTGCTGCCCGCCGGCTCGGTGACCGTGGGGCACATCGAACATAGGGAGGTGCAGCAGGGGATCCGGGAGTCCGGGCTGGCTGTGCTCAATGTGACACGCGCACTTCCGGACGTCCTGGCGTCGCTGTTCGCCT